>NZ_JBNCAB010000001.1:0-244318 GCF_049805555.1 Burkholderia sp. DN3021
GCCCCGCGCCATCGGCCGCGGGCTGGGCGCGCGTGCATGGCGAGCGCTGGCGCGTCGCGAGCAGCGTGCCGCTCGCCGTGGGCTGCCGCGTGCGCGTCACCGGCCGCCAGGGATTGCTGCTCACCGTCTCACCGCTCTACGACGTGCCGGTTCAGGAACAACAACACCACGGAGAACCAACATGATGGGCTACACCTTCGGCTTCAGCAGCGTCCTGATCGTCTTCGTCGTGGTGCTCGTCGCGTCGTCGATCCGCATCTTCCGCGAGTACGAGCGCGGTGTGGTGTTCATGCTCGGCCGGTTCTGGAAAGTGAAGGGCCCGGGGCTCGTGCTGATCATCCCGATCGTCCAGCAGGTCGTGCGGATCGACCTGCGCACCGTCGTGTTCGACGTGCCGCCGCAGGACGTGATCACGCGCGACAACGTGTCGGTGAAGGTGAATGCGGTGGTGTATTTCCGCGTCGTCGATCCGGAGAAGGCCGTGATCCAGGTCGCGCGCTTCTTCGATGCGACGAGCCAGCTCTCGCAGACGACGCTGCGCTCGGTGCTCGGCAAGCACGAGCTCGATGCGCTGCTGGCCGAGCGCGAGCAATTGAACGCCGACATCCAGAAGACGCTCGACGCGCAGACCGATGCGTGGGGCATCAAGGTGTCGACGGTCGAGATCAAGCACGTCGACCTGAACGAGACGATGGTGCGCGCGATCGCGCGGCAGGCCGAGGCCGAGCGCGAGCGGCGCGCGAAGGTGATTCATGCGGAAGGCGAACTGCAGGCGTCCGAGAAGCTGCTGCAGGCCGCGCAGCGGCTCGCGCAGGAGCCGCAGGCGATGCAGCTGCGCTATTTGCAGACACTGACGACGATCGCGGCGGACAAGAACTCGACGATCGTGTTCCCGCTGCCGATCGATCTGCTGGGCGCGTTGCTGGACCGGTTGGGCAAGCCGCGCGAGCGCTGACACGTCCGTTTCCCGGCCCACGCGACGCCGCCGTCGATCCCGCCGGACGCAGGGCCGCGACGGCCCGGCGCCCGGCGCCCGGCGTACGTCAAGCCAGCAGCTTGCGCTCGGTCTTGCCGTACTTGATCGACTTCTCGTCCGGGATCATCAGGCCCGTGTGCTCGTCGCGGCCCTGCAGCAGGAAGCGCGCGTCCGGCTTGCCGATCTGCTCGGCCGCAAGCTTGCTGTCCGCGCCGATTTCGCCCTTCTTCATCCGGTTGACGATCACGCCGGCCGCGGTGTCCTTGAAGTCGCGCAGCATCCACGCGTCGCCGTCGCTGTCGCCGAACACCAGCAGCGGGCCGTAGCCCTTCTTCGATTCGAGGACGTTGCGGATGCCGACCGTCTTGCCGGGGCCGTAGTTGAAGTGCCAGCCGTCCGGGTAGCGGCTTTCATACTTGCCGTCCCGCATGTCGAGGCGCAGGCCGATCACGTTCCCTGGCGGCACGCCGTAGCCATAGTTCGGATTGCCGGCGAACACGCGCACGACGTCGTCGAGCGACGCCGTGCTCACGTACACGTCGATGCCGTTCGCGCGCAGCGTGTGCATCACCGCGCGGATTTCCTCATGAATGCGGATGCCGTGGAAATGCATGTCGGCCACTACGCCGGCCTTGCCCGGCAGCGACTTCGGGCTTTCGTAGCGAACCTTGCGCAGCGCGTCGCCGATGCCGTAGTTGTTCGACGCTTCCGCCATCGCCTGCAGCTCGGCGGTCGTCATGTTCCTGTAGAAGTAGATGATCCACTTGTAGCCGATCTCGAGCGGGTGCGTGTCGCAGATCGCGTCGTACATGAAGTACAGCTTCGCGCGGAAATCCTTGAACTGATCGGTCTCGCGAATCTCGTCGAGGCTCTTGCTGCCGCCGAATCCCTGGTAGTTCGCGTAGAGCCAGCGATAGTCGGATTCGACGTCGGCGGCGAGGTTCTCCATCGTCACGGGCTTGCCGTCGATCGTCGTGTAGTCCTTCACGAACGCGCCCTTCGGCACGTCCTTCCACATCACGTCGACGAATTCGTCCGGCGTCAGCTTGTACTGCAGATGGTTGATCTGGTACATCAGCAGCGCCTCTTCGCAGTCGTTCATGATGCACGTGTTGTCCCAGTCGAACACCGCATACGGGCGGCGCTTTTCGTCGTAGCGCGCGCTCGCGACGCCATGCCGGTCGAGCACCGCCTGCAGGCGCGCGGCGTTGAACGGCGACCAGCGGCCCGGGTCCAGCGCGTCCGGCGCGGTTGCGCTCTTCGCGTCGGCCGTGCCGGCCTTGAGCAGCAGCGACGTTGCAGCGGTCGCCGCGGCAAGGGTATTCATGAACTTGCGGCGTTGCATGGTCTCTCTCCGTGGAAATGTCGAATCTCGAATCGGCTCGGGCGCTACCCTGCGCGGCGCACCGCGCACCGGCGGCTCATCGGCGCGTCGAAGCCGGGACGGCTCCGAACTGGGGGCGGATGATGTGACGAAATTATTTCGGCAATATGACGGCGTCACGTCGCGACGCGACGGGGAGTTGATCCAGCGCGACATGCCGGCCATCGCAAGGCGGCCGCACGCGGCCATCCGGGCCGGCGCCGGGACCGCTCGTGTCAAGCTCCAACCGGTCCCCGATCCGTACGCGTGTGCGCCCACAGCCATCCGGCCCCGACCTCCGGAAACCTAGAGTCTCCTCTCCATTTCGGCCCTTCATTAGGACAAATCCTCACCCCCGGGGGCTGGCGCGCCATGCCGAACCGGCTATCATCATTACATCAATCAATGGCACATTAAATGCTGACTGAATAATTCGCGACGGGAACACCGGCGGATGCATTCCGGATCAGCACCCCGCTTTGCACAGGACCGGAGCGCGCTTTGCGTGGGATCGGAGTCCGCGCCGAAGCACCAACACCGGTCGACAAGCGCTGAAGCGCCCGCTCTGGCCGACATATGGAGACGCATCATGGCCGACCACCACCCGCTGCCGGAAGTCCACCTCGACGAGCTGCCGCAATTCCGCGCGGTCCAGCAGCTTGCCTACCGCTGCGTCGAAACCGTCGGTGCGATGCTCTACCCCGGCATCACCGAGAAGGAAGCCGCGCGCCTGCTGACCGAATGGCTGCAGGACAACGGCGTGCACGACTGGCTGCACAAGCCGTTCGCGTGGTTCGGCGACCGCACCGCGTTCGAGGGCTTCTCGGGCCTCAAGCACATGGGCGGCTTCAATCTCGCATTCTTCCCGAGCAACCGGCAGCTCGAAACCGACATGCCGGTGATCCTCGACGTCGCGCCCGTGCTCGACGGCATCGTGGCCGACGTCGGCTACGCGCACTGCCTCGGCGAGAACCCGATCCTCGAACAGTTGCAGGACGACCTGATGGACCATCGCGACATGATCGTGCGGCTCGTGAAGGCGCGCCGATCGATGGCCGAGGTCGCGCAGGAAGTCGATGCGCTGTGCCGCCGCCAGGGCGTCGAGCCGCGCCACAAGGCCTATCCGTTCAAGGTGCTCGCGCATCGCGTCGCGAAGATCCACAAGCTGTCGAAGCCGCGCTTCGTCGCGCGTTTCGGGCTGAACGCGACGCGCAACCTGCTGCTCGACCAGGGCCGCGCGGCAAAGCAGCAGGGCTGGTCGCCGTTGTGGTCGATCGATCGCCGCTCCGAGCATGCGCCCGTGCCGGGCCTGTGGGCCGTCGAGCCGCACCTCGGCTTCGCCGGCGTCGGCGCGAAATTCGAAGAGCTGCTCGTGATCACCGACGACGACGCGTACTGGCTCGACAACGACCTGCCGCACGTGCGCCGCTGGCAGCGCCGCCAGACCGAACGTGCTCAGGCCGCCGCGACCGTGCCGGCCGCCGCCTGACGTGCCCGCGCCTTTCCTCACGAATCCCTGAACGACGGACTCACGATGCAGCCTCTTTCCGACGAAGCGCCGCTGGCGCTGTTCGAATCGGTTCATAACGAGACGGCGGTCGCCTCGGGCGACCTGACGCTCGCGGTCAAGACCTGGGGCGACCCGGCCCGTTCGCCGGTCGTGCTCGTGCACGGTTATCCCGACGACAGCAGCGTCTGGCAGCACGTCGCACCGCTGCTCGCGCGCAAGCACTACGTGATCGCTTACGACGTGCGCGGCGCGGGCCTGTCCGGCGTGCCGACGCGTACGGCCGACTATCACCTCGCGAAGCTGACCGACGATTTCATCGCGGTGATCGATGCACTCTGCCCCGGCCGCGCCGTCCATCTGATCGCGCACGACTGGGGCTCGATCCAGGGCTGGGAATTCGTCACCGATCCGCGCCTTTCCGGCCGCATCGCGTCATACACGTCGTGCTCGGGGCCGTGCCTCGACCACGTCGGCTTCTGGCTGCGCGAACGCGTGCTGCGCCCGACGCCCGCGTCGCTGGCCAGGCTCGGCGGCCAGCTCGTGCGGTCGTGGTACGTGTACCTGTTCCACCTGCCGTTCATCCCCGAGCTCGGCTGGCGGCTGTGGCTCGGCCGCGCATGGCCGCGCCTGCTGCGCCGCCTCGAAAAGACGCCCGCCGCGCCGCGCCCGACGCAGGCCGACGACGGCGCGCGCGGCGTGCGCCTCTATCGCGCGAACTTCATCCGCTGCCTGTTCGCGCCGCGCGAACGCTACGCGCATGCGCCCGTGCAGACGATCGTGCCGCTCGGCGACAAATACGTGAGCCCCGCGCTGTCCGAGAACCTGTCGCGCTGGGTACCGCAGTACTACCGGCGCGAAGTTGCGGCCGGCCACTGGCTGCCGCTCGCCGATCCCGCGCGCTTCGCGGATCTCGCCGGGCAACTGATCGACGCGGTCGAATCGGGCCACGAACCGCCCGCGCTCGCGAACGCGCGCCGCCGCGCAACCAGCGGGCGCTTCAGCGGCAAGGTCGCGGTCGTCACCGGCGCGGGCAGCGGCATCGGCCGCTGCGCGGCCCTCGCGTTCGCACGCGAAGGCGCGACGGTCGTCGCCTGCGACATCGATGTCGCGAGCGCGGAGCGCACTGCGCTGCTGATCGGGCTGACCGGCGCGCAGGCACACGCGAAGCGCGTCGACGTCGGGTCCGCCGACGAGATGGAAGCGCTCGCGGCGTGGGTCGGCAGCGAACTCGGCGGCGCGGACGTCGTGATCAACAACGCGGGCATCGGCATGGCCGGCGGCATCCTCGACACGAGCACGCGGCACTGGGAGCGCATCCTGCACGTGAACCTGTGGGGCGTGATCCACGGCTCGCGGCTGTTCGCGCAGCAAATGGCCGCACGCGGCACCGGCGGCCACATCGTCAACACCGCGTCGGCCGCTGCGTTCGGGCCGTCGCGCGACCTGCCCGCGTACGCGACGACGAAGGCCGCCGTGCTGATGCTCAGCGAATGCATGCGCGCGGAACTCGCGGAGAAAGGCATCGGCGTGACCGCGGTATGCCCGGGCTTCGCGGAAACCGGAATCATGGCGTCGACGCAATACGCCGGCGCCAACGCGCAGGACGAAGCGCGGCTGCGCAAGCGCGCGACGAAGCTGTACCAGATGCGCGGCCTGAAACCCGAAGCCGTCGCGCAGGCGATGGTCGACGGCGTGCTGCGCAACTGCCCCGTCGTCGCGGTCGGCGGCGAAGCGCACGCGATGCGCTTGGTCGGCCGCCTCATGCCGTGGCTCGGCCGGATGATCGCCCGCGTCAGCATGGCATCGCATTGACGGCGCATGACGCCGCACAGGGAGACAGACACAAATGACCGCTACCGCCGACTACCACAAGATCAAGGCCCGGCACGTGAAGTTCGACTTCAGCGACACGCCGATCACCTGGGTGCCGAACGATCCGGGCAGCACCCACATCATCAACACGCTGAACCTGCTGTTCCCGGAAGGCGAACTGTGGTTCTGCCGCGTGTACAACAAGGCACTGCCGCTGATCACCGATGCACGCCTGCGCGACGAGGCCGAAGGCTTCCTGCGGCAGGAAGCCGTGCACTCGCGTTCGCACGGCGGCGTGCTCAAGCACTATTACGACCGGCACGGGATCGACACGAAACCGTTCACGCAGAAGCTCAACCGGCTGTTCACGCGCGTGCTCGGCGAACAGCCGCTCGGGCTGAAGATCGGCCATACGCGTTTCTGGCTGCGGCAGCAGCTCGCCGTGATCGCGTCGCTCGAACACTTCTTCGGCTATCTCGGCAACTGGGTGCTCAACGCGCACGGGCTCGACGAAGGCCGTGCCGACCCGACGATGGTCGACCTGCTGCGCTGGCACGGCGCCGAGGAAGTCGAGCACCGCACCGTCGCGTTCGACATCTACCGGCACCTGGGCGGCACCTATCCGGAGCGCTGCATGCACATGGCGTTCGTGATCCTGCTGCTGCTCTACTACATCACGACCGGCGCGAAGTTCATGTACAGGCGCGACCCGGACGCCGGCCGCTACCCGGGCTTCGTGCTCGCGTGGTGGCAGGGCTCGCGGCGCGGGCACCTGCCGTCGTTCTGGAAGGTGATCGGCGCAGCGCTGCGCTATTTCAAGCCGGGCTATACGCCGCATCACGAAGGCTCGACCGAGCAGGCGCTCGAATACCTCGCGCGCTCGCCCGCCGCGCAGGCAGCCGCGCACGGCGGCAACTGGGGCACCACGAAGGGTGCGTAACCGGGTTTCCGGCGGGCGCGGCGGGCGGCGCCCGCCGAAATGCGTACAATCGCGGCTTCATTTCCCGGAGGTGCCGCGATGGCCATGAAGAAAACCGATCTCGAAAAGAACAAGGCGCTCAAGCTGACGCATGCGATGAAGCAGTCGGGCGCCACCCGTTTCGGCAAGGGCGCCGAAGACGCGGCAAAGCTCGACCGCCGCGCGCAGCGCAAGCTCGACCAGGAACAGGGCCTCGTGCCGTTCGCGTGCAAGCTCAACGCCGAACTCGTCGAGCAGCTGAAGGCGCGCGCGGCCACGCATCCCGAAGGGATGACGGGCCTGCTGTCCGAATTGCTCGTGAACGGGCTCGCGCAACGCGACGCGTAACCGCCACGCATCTCGAAAATGTCGTTGACAGCGCCGCGCTGCCACGACAAACTCGTTCGCATGCCTACGTTCAAGCTCATCGCCATCGCGAAACATTGCCCGGTGAACATTCGAAAGAATGGATCACGGGAGGCGCTTGTGCGTTAGCAATCGAGCAGTACCGCATGTCACACAAGGCCTCGCCGGAAACGGATGAGGCCTTTTTGTTCTGGTGCGCGTCATCCGTCCGGCTCACTGAATGGAGAAGACGATGGACCAGGCAAGCCAGCTGTTTGACCGTCCCGACCGGCGCCGCGCCGGCACGATCGCATTACCGACTGTCGTAATCCGTTTCGCGGTCGCGCCGCGCACGACGATGACCTGGCGCGCGCCGCAAGACGCGGAGATCCGCGCACACGGCGCGGCGCTATGGATCACGCGCCCGCCGAACGTCGACGACTACTGGGTGCAGCCCGGCGACGTGCTGCGCATCGCACGCGGCGACCGCATCTGGATCGGCACCGATGCCGACCGATCGGCCGAAGCGTCGATCACGACCGCTTATGTGCGGCGCGGCGAGCGCTTCAGGCGCACGCTCGCGCAAGTGCAACGTTTGCTCGTCGGGGTATGGAGAAGGAGTGGATGATTGACGCGCCGTCACGCACGCGAGACGCGGAACGGCCGCGACCGGAAACGGACGCACCTGCGGCGCTAACCGCTGCAGGTGCGCATCGAATGACGCGGCACGCAAGTGCATGCCGCGAGCGATCGCGCGCCGTGCGCAACTATCGGATGCAGCTGGTGCATCAGGTGCTGGCGGCGAGACGCGGGCCCGTGCTGCGGGGAGTCGAATCGAGCTCGGGGCGTTGCGATGCCTGCGAGGTCACCCACGGATCGATGCCCTGCTTCTGCACCTCCTCGAGGAATGACACACGTGTGCGCCAGTAATCCGCCTGTAATTTCGCATCGATGACGCGCTGTTCGGCTGCGAACAGTTCCATGCGCGCCGTCACGAGCATCGACGCAGCGGTTTTTTCCGGCGTGGGGGCGTGTCGCATCGCCCAACGGCTGATCCAGTTCAACATGCTGACCTCCGTGATTACGGACGAACCCGCATCGGGCAATCGCAATCGGCCGTGCCTGCCCAAACGCGCAACGGCCTTGACCGCCATTCACCGCCTGGCCTGCACGGACTGCGACTCCCCCGCGTCGGCAATTACCGGCCGGCGTGTGCATGCGCGGTGTATCTATCCTAGAAAGACTTGCCGGTTTATGCGATGGGGTCTTGCAATCTTTTACACAGAAACCACAGTCGCCCACGCATCGCGAAATGACAGTTGCGGGCGGGACGGCTTCGGCGCAGGATAGCTCGTTATCTGCAACCGCCTGGGCTGACGAATGGCCGCTGCACGCCGCAGCGCTCTCGCACCGGCCACGCACGCGCGTTCGCGGGCACGTCATCGCGCACGTCATGCCTGCACCGTATTCGTGCAGCATGCAGACGCTCCGTTTCAGTCGAATGTCATCGCGTACCGGCCACGCGCAATGTGGCCAGTGTGCCGTTGCGCACGCATCGGCCGCCCCCTGTTCGTCACGCTCCCGTTTTTACCCTTTCCGCCCGCCCGTTCCGCCCGAACCGGTAAAATGCGCGCCTTCGTCGCGAGGCCGGGCTGCCGGACCGTTCGCGCACCGGCAGCCGATCGTGCCCTCCAACTATATCGTCCGAGCTATCCGCGCTATTACAATCCGCCGATAGCCGGGCAATAGTGGCTGGTTACATTAAGCCGGCCGCTGCCTTTACAACAATTCGGCACAACAAGCAACACGACAACCCGACCGGAGAAACGCCCTAATGGAATCCATCAAGCGGTATTTCGGCTTCGCTGAAGCCGGCACCGACTTCCGCACCGAAATACTCGCGGGCGTCACCACGTTCCTGACGATGGCCTACATCATCTTCGTCAACCCCGCGATCCTCGGCGACGCCGGCATGCCGAAGGAATCCGTGTTCGTCGCGACCTGCCTCGTCGCGGCGCTGGCTTCGATCATCATGGGGCTGTACGCGAACTACCCGATCGCGTGCGCGCCCGGCATGGGCCTGAACGCGTATTTCGCGTACACGGTCGTCAAGGGGATGGGCTTCACGTGGCAGGCCGCGCTCGGCGCGGTGTTCATCTCCGGCTGCCTGTTCCTGCTCGTCACGCTGTTCCGCGTGCGCGAAGCGATCGTCAACGGCATTCCGAAATCGCTGCGGATCTCGATCACGGCCGGCATCGGCCTGTTCCTCGGCATCATCTCGCTGAAGACGTCGGGCGTGATCGTCGGCAGCCCGGCCACGCTCGTCACGCTCGGCGACCTGCACAAGCACGACACGATCCTCGCGATCGTCGGCTTCTTCGCGATCGTCACGCTCGACCATCTGCGCGTGCGCGGCGCGATCCTGATCGGCATCATCGGCGTCACGATCCTGTCGTTCTTCTTCGGCGACAACCAGTTCCACGGCGTGTTTTCCGCGCCGCCGTCGATCGACGCGACGCTGTTCAAGCTCGACATCGGCGCCGCGCTGTCGACCGGCATCATCAACGTGATCCTGGTGTTCTTCCTCGTCGAGCTGTTCGACGCGACGGGCACGCTGATGGGCGTCGCGAACCGCGCGGGCCTGCTCGTCGAAGGCAAGATGAACCGCCTGAACAAGGCGCTGCTCGCCGACAGCACGGCGATCGTCGCGGGCTCGCTGCTCGGCACGTCGTCGACCACCGCGTATATCGAAAGCGCATCGGGCGTGCAGGCCGGCGGCCGCACGGGCGTGACGGCCATCACCGTCGCGGTGCTGTTCCTCGCGTGCCTGTTCATCGCGCCGCTCGCCGGCGTCGTGCCGGGCTACGCAACGGCTCCTGCGCTGCTGTACGTGTCGTGCCTGATGCTGCGCGAGATGGTCGACGTGCCCTGGGACGATGCGACGGAAGCCGTGCCGGCCGCGCTGACCGCGCTGCTGATGCCGTTCACGTACTCGATCGCGAACGGCGTCGCG
This sequence comes from Burkholderia sp. DN3021, assembly GCF_049805555.1. Lineage (NCBI taxonomy): Bacteria > Pseudomonadati > Pseudomonadota > Betaproteobacteria > Burkholderiales > Burkholderiaceae > Burkholderia > Burkholderia sp. DN3021. The sequence goes on from NZ_JBNCAB010000001.1 coordinate 9,978, forward strand.
TTCGGCTTCATCGCATACGGCGGCCTCAAGCTGCTGACGGGCCAGGCCCGCACGGTCAAGCCGATCGTGTGGATCATCGCGGCCGTGTTCCTGTTCCGCTTCTTCTATCTCGGCAGCGAATGACAGATGCGCTTCGGCGCGATGCATGATGGGAAACGCCGCCTTCGGGCGGCGTTTTTGTTTGCGAATGCGCCCGGCACGGACGACGCCGCATCATGTACCCGCCTCCCCCAGCACCCAGCGCGCGAAGGTCTGCAGCGGCCCGTCGCCAAGGTCCAGCGCTTCGGGCAGCACGAGACAGAAGCGCTTGACCACGCCCCGACCGTCCGGCCAGGGCGCGGCGAGCAACCCTTGCGTAATCTCGGTGTCGACATACAGCCGCGGCACCAGCGCAACGCCGAGCCCGGCCAGGGCCGCCGCGATCAGCATCGAGTAAAGATCGTAGCGCGCACCGGCGGCCGGATTGCTCACCGGCACCCCCGTCTCCTGCACGTACGCCGACCACGCGTCGGGCGTCTGGCGCTTGTGAAGGCGCGGCAGCGTGCCCAGCAACGCGTCCGGATGCCCGCCCGCGAGCAGCGACGGGTGGCAGACCGGCACCAGCACCTCCTCGCATAACCGGTACGTATGCATGCCGGCCCAGGCCGGATGCTCGAAGTGAATCGCCGCGTCGAATCCGCTGCCGGCCAGCACGAACGGATCCGCGCGATCCGCGAAATGCACCGTGATGTTCGGATGCTGCGCCTGGAACCGCTTGAGCCGCGGAATCAGCCAGCGCGTCGCGAACGTCGGCGTCACGGCGATATCGACGCTGCCGCCGTCGCCGGGCTGGCCCATCATGTACTGGCTGTCGCGCTCGAGCCGGTCCAGCACTTCGCGAACCTGCGCCGCATAGCGCGCGCCGTTCGGCGCAACCCGAACGCGGTTGCCGACACGCTCGAACAGCGCCACGCCGAGAAACGTCTCCAGCCGGCCGATCTGCCGGCTGATCGCCCCTTCCGTCAACGCCAGTTCGTCGGCGGCGCGCGCGAAGCTGCCGTGCCGCGCCGCGGCCTCGAATGCCATCAATGCCGAATTGCTCGGAATCCTGCGTCGCGTCACGATTGCTCCCGGTCCGACGGTCGTCGGTCAAAGCTTGATCAAATATCAATGAACGATGACGAATTGTCGTTTTTCGCCGCTACAACGCCTGATTATCATGACAAAAACTCAACCAGTCGAGCGGCGATCGATCCTGAAGGCCGCTTGCTCCCCGTGGAGGCGTGATGATCTATACCGTTGAATGCAGCTTCGCCGACCGTGCCACCGAAGCCGAGTGGAACGATTTCTACAGCAGGATCAAACTTCCGGCGCTGATCTCCGTATCCGGCTTCCGCACGTCGCAACGCTTTCGCGCCCTCGGCGGCGACGGCCCCATCTACCTCGCGCTTCACACGATCGACAGCCCCGACGTGCTGACGTCGGCCGAGTATCGCGACAAAGGCGGCGGCAATTTCGCGCGCTGGCAGCCGCATATCGTCGAGTGGAGACGCAACGTGTACGACGGCGCAGCACCCGCGCCGACCGTGTCCGGCCATCAGTGGCTGGCCGTGTGCGACGACGCTGCCCCATTCGCGCGAGCGGGCATCGCAGCAAGCGCGATTCACGCGATCGCGCTGAACCGCCAGCCGGCCCAGCGCTGGCTGGCCGTCCTGACACACGATCAGGCGCGGCTCGCGTCCGAGCCGTCCGACACCGCGATCCGGCTCTACGCGCCGATGGGCGACCAACTCGTCGGCGCGCCGGCGTCGACGTCCGCACGCTGACGGGAGCCCAGTCATGCCCAGCGTCACGATTTTCATCCCCGAGGCGAGCATGCCGTCGAACGCCGCACTCGACGCGCTCTCGTCGGCCTGCGCGACCCTCTGCACCGACGTGTTGCGGGCCGCACCCGGCACGGTCCATGTCGTTCATGTCCCGGTCAGGCACGGCTGCGGACATCCCGTCAGCGCGGAGATCCGCTATCGCCTCGAATCATTTCGCACCACTGAGTTAATGAACCGATTCATGACCGATCTGGATCGCGAAATTCTCCGCCACACCGGATTCGTCGCACGCATCCGCTGCTTCGGCTACGACACGATCCACCTTCACGCCCGACATTGATCCATGAGCGAACCACTTCCCTGCTTCCCGTTCCGCCGGATCGGCGATTTCTCGGTCACCGCGATAAGCGACGGCACGCTGACGGCCAGCCTCGACTTGCTTTCGAACATCGCGCTCGACGACGCGGCCGGCATCATGCGCCGGGCGGGCATCCACACGCCGTCCAGCGTGAACATCAACTGTTACGTGATACGCGGGAACGGCCGCACCGTGCTTGTCGATGCCGGCGCCGGCGGCATCCGGAACTGGGGCGGCCGCCTGATTCCGTCGCTGTCGCGAGCCGGCATCGATGCGCGCGACATCGACACGATCCTGCTGACGCACGCGCATCCCGACCACATCGGCGGCCTGCTCGACCCGGGCGGGCAGCCGGTCTTTCCGGATGCGGAGGTGGTCATTCACGAACGGGAACGCGCGTTCTGGCTGGACGATGCATCGTACGATCGAGCGAATGAGCGAGCTCGCGTCAATTTCCGGATCGCGCGGCACACTTTCGACGTCTATCGGGCGAAGCTGCGCACCATCGAAGCAGGCGGCGTGCTGCCCGGCATCATAGCCGTGCCGCTACCGGGGCATACGCCCGGTCACACCGGCTATCGCATCGAATCGCGTGGCGAGCGCCTGCTGATCTGGGGCGATCTCGTGCATTTCGCGCCGATTCAGGTGGCTCGCCCCGACGTCTCGATCGCGTTCGATCACGATCCGTCGCAGGCGTTTGCGACGCGCGCGGCAACACTCGCCGAGGCCGCTTCGGACAACCTGCTGATTGCGGGAATGCACCTCGCCGAAACCGGCTTCGCACGCATCGCGCGAACGAACGGCGAAACTGGTGGCGCGTATGCGCTCACCGGGGCGGACTGAGCGAAACGGAACAACGGGCACGCCATCGCGCCGCACGACGATCGGATCGGCCGCGCATCAGGCGGCGTCAGCGTGCGGTCGAACGAGCATGCGCCGATACGACACGGGCGCCGGTATTCGGCGCCCGCTCAGTCGCTGTCCAGTCGTCCGGTTCAGCGCCAGTTCGCCTCGTAGAAGCGCACATAACCGCTGCGCAGCGTCACGCATTGCGCGCGCGTCTCCGACAGCAGGCGACGTGCGGCCGCCTCGATGCGATCGCGGTGCTGGTCGAATGCGCCGACCATGTCCTCGAAGCGCGGCGATGCCGCGCCGAAGTGGTCTTCCAGCGCCTCGGCAGTGATCTGACACTGGACGCGCTCGCCATTGACCAGCGCGGTAAACCCGAGCATCAGGTCGCGCCCCGAATATTCAGGCTTCTCGTTCGTGAAATGGATCTGCATGGAAGCCGCCTCGACCGGTAGAAAACGAATGACCGCGTGCGTCGTCCGCCACCGGCCGGACGAAATGTACGCGGGCTCGCCAGCGGAAGCATCGTCTGCGGGGTATGGCGCGGACAATGCCTGCTGGTTGCTTTCCACTTTAGACGGTTTCGCGCAGGAGACAAATTTTCCGGCATGCGTCGTTCCGACGCGCATTTCATCAGATCAGCGCGGCTTGCGGCACCGTTTCGGAAACGGGCATCAGCGCGGATCGGTGGGCCAGACGTTGAGCGCGATCGCGGCCGTCGCGACGCCCACCGCAATCGCGGCCGCCCCGTATCGCACCGCATCGGTCAGATCGAACAGCAACCCGTGGATCGCCACGGCAATGCCGCCCAGCATGATGAAGGTGGCGATGGCCGCCAGCACGACTCTCAGTTCCGTCCGAACCATGATGCGTCTCCCGAACGGATGCATGTCGCGTCGCATGCATGTTGCAATGCGGAACACGGCGCGCGCGTGTTCCATTTCCATCATTGCAGGCGGCCATTTAAAAGCAAGTGGATTTTGTTCGCGGTCGCATATCGCACGTGGCGCTTGTATGATGATGCGTACCCGGATGGTCGGCCTTCGTGCCCGATGGTGCGCCGCAAGCGAGACGTGGAATCCGCAGATGATTTCGGCGATATGGCTTCGGCAAGCACCGCGGCACAGGATTGGCCGATCAAGAAGCATGGGACCCGAGTAAGCGCTGAAGCGCTGAAGCGCTAACTCTGGCCGACAGGAGACAAGTCATGCCGCAACCCTTCGTGCTGCCCGCCACCGCGGGTCGCACCGACCTGCTCGCGCAGGCGCATGCGCGTTCGACCGCGGTCGGCCTGCGCGCGCACGAGCGCCCCGATTTCTCGGCGCTGTCGCGCACCGCGCTGCGCGAACTGCTCGATACGAATCACGCACTGTTCTCGCACGCCCGCCCGGTGATGGAGAACCTCCACGCGCAAATCGCCGATACGCAAAGCCTCGTGCTGCTGACCGACGCCGACGGTGTGATCCTGCACAGCATCGGCGACGCGGACTTCATCGAGAAAGCCAACCGCGTCGCGCTGTGCACCGGCGTGTCGTGGGCCGAAGGCGCGCGCGGCACCAACGCGATCGGCACCGCGCTCGCATCGGGCCAGGCCGTCGCGGTGCACGGCGCCGAACATTTCCTGCGCGCCAATCACATCCTCACCTGCTCGTGCGCGCCGATCTTCGATCCGTTCGGCCGCACGCTCGGCACGCTCGACGTCAGCGGCGACCCGCGCGGCTCGAGCCCGCATACGCTCGCGCTCGTGCGGATGTCCGCGCAGCTGATCGAGAACCACCTGTTCGCGAACCAGTGTGCGGAAGCATTGCGGCTGCGCTTTCACGCGCACGAGGATTGCGTCGACTCGCTGTTTGCGGGGCTCGTCGCGTTCGGCCCCGACGGCGGGCTGATCGCCGCGAACCGCAGCGCACAATTCCAGCTCGGCGCGCCGTTCGATGCATTGCAGCATCAAGGCTGCGACGCGCTGTTCGGCATGCGCTTCGGCCAGCTCGCGCAGCAGGCGGCGCGCGCGCCCGGCGCGACGTTCCGTCTCACGCTGTCGACCGGCGTACGCGTACTCGCGCGCTGCGAATTCGCGGAAGCGCAGCGCGCGACCGTCGCCGTCACGCCGCCCGCACCGGCCGCGCGCGTGCGCGCGCCGGACCCCGACGCGATCACGTTCGCGACGCTCGACACCGGCGACGCACGCATGGCCGCCGTGCTCGAACGCGTCGCGAAGATCCGCGGGCGCGACCTGCCGCTGCTGATCCTCGGCCAGACCGGCACCGGCAAGGAATGGCTCGCCCGCGCGCTGCACCAGGCGTCGCCGCGTGCGGACGGCCCGTTCGTCGCGGTCAACTGCGCGGCACTGCCCGATTCGCTGATCGAGGCCGAACTGTTCGGTTATGAGGACGGCGCGTTCACGGGCGCGCGCAAGCGCGGCAGCCCCGGCAAGATCGCGCAGGCCGACGGCGGCACGCTGTTTCTCGACGAGATCGGCGACATGCCGCTCGCACAGCAGGTCAGGCTGATGCGCGTGCTCCAGGAACGCGCGGTGATGCCGCTCGGCGGCGCGCGCGCGGTGCCGGTCGACGTGCGCGTGGTCTGCGCGACCCATCGCGACCTGCGCGCGATGATCGCCGAAGGCACGTTCCGCGAAGACCTGTTCTACCGGATCAACGGGCTCGCGGTCACGCTGCCGGCGCTCGCCGCGCGTACCGACCTGCCCGCGCTCGTCGACCGGATTCTCGCGCGGCTCGCCCGCAGCGAGCCGATGCCGCGCCGCATCGCGGCCGACGTGCTCGACGCGTTCACGCGCCATCGCTGGCCCGGCAACCTGCGGCAGATGACCAACGTGCTGCGCACGGCCGGCATGCTCGCCGAAGACGAAGCCGAAATCACGCTCGCGCATTTGCCCGACGATTTCTGGCTCGACTGCGACGACGCGACGGCGGCACCCGCTGCGGCGGCCGCGACCGCACCGGCCGACCCGCGCGAAGGAACGACGCTGCAAAGCCATCAGGCCGCGGTGATCGACGCGGTGCTCGCGCGGCACGGCGGCAACGTGTCGGCGGCCGCGCGCGAGCTCGGCCTCGCGCGCAATACCGTGTACCGGTACCTGCGCCGGCACTGATACCCGCGGCCGGCGGGCGCCGGCCGCAGGCGGCTTCGGGTATGCTTGGCGCGTTGCCGCCGATCCGCCGCCCGCTTCCCATGACCACCCCGGAACACCCTCCCCTCGTGCGCATCGAGCCGCTCGGCACGACCTTCGATGCGCCCGACTCGCTGACGCTGCTCGAGGCCGCCGCGTTCGCGCGCGTGTCGCTGCCGCGCTCGTGCCGCAACGGCACGTGCCGAAGCTGCCTTTGCCGGATCGTCAGCGGCAGCGTACGCTATACGATCGAATGGCCGGGGTTGAGCCGCGAGGAAAAGGCCGACGGCTATACGCTGCCGTGCGTGGCCATCGCGACGTCCGACCTCGTGCTCGACGTGCCCGACGCGGTCATGCTCGACTAGACGCGGCGCGCGGTCGCGCGCGCCGTCCTGCAACGGTTGATCCTGCATGGAGAACGTGATGACCCAGCAAACCGATCGCATCGAAAAGCAGGCCCTGCTCGCGGCATCGCCCGACCGCGCCTGGGAAGCCGTCAGCAATTCCGGGGAATTCGGCCACTGGTTCGGCGTCACGTTCGACGGGCCGTTCGCGGCCGGCCAGCCGCTGTTCGGCCGCATCACGCCGACGCGCGTCGACGACGACATCGCCAAGGCACAGGAGCCCTATGCGGGCACTGTGTTCGAAATCGTCGTCGATCGCATCGAGCCGAAGCAACTGTTCTCGTTTCGCTGGCATCCGTTCGCGATCGATCCGAACTTCGATTACACGTCCGAGCCGATGACGCTCGTCACGTTCACGCTCGCCCCGCAGGCCGGCGGCACGCTGCTGACGGTCACCGAAACGGGTTTCGACCAGTTGATCGAAGCGCGTCGCGCGAAGGCGCGCGAGATGAACGATCAGGGCTGGGCCGCGCAGATGATGCTGATCACGAAATACCTGGCGAAGCACGCATAACGCGCCGCGATGCCGCACGCCGCTGCCGACATGCGAATCGACGTGCGTGGCATAATCCGCTCCATCGTCGCCCATACGCCGCCGCGCATCGCATGCTGAGTCGTCGTCTCCGGAAGATCGGCAGTCTGATCGGGATGCTCGCCATCCTGATGACGGCGCTCGCGCCGACGATCTCGCAGGCGCTGACGACGCAAGGCCGCGTCGATGCATTGCTGGCCGGCTACTGCACGGCCGCGCCGGCCACCGGCGACCGCTCCGCCGATTCGTCGTCGAAGAGCCTGCAGGCCCACCTCCAGGCATGCGGCTACTGCAGCCTGCTTGCCCATACACCCGCACTGCCCGCGCCCGAACTGACGTTCGCGGCCGACGTGCGCGTCATCCAGCACCGCGAAGCGACCCGCTTCGACAGCCTGCGCCGCGCGCTGCCGCTCACGGCCGCGCAGCCGCGCGCCCCTCCGCTCGCGTCCTGAACCGTCGTCGTCACGCGTGATGCCGTAGCGCATCGCGCGGTCCGCGCACGCCACCGGCGTGCGTGACGTGTCACGTTTCGAAGGACGATCATGTGTCACCGTGTTGCGCGCGGCGTCGTGCCGTGCGTGCGGTCGGCCGCTTCCGGTGCGTACTGTCGCACCGACCGCAGCCGGCATCGGTGCCGCTGCGATGCCGCTCGCGCATCCGTCCGTCGAATCCGTGTGTCCATCCGATTCGCCACTCGCACAACCAGCCATGAAAACCACCCCTTTCGTTCGCGGCGCACTCGCCGCACTCGGCTTCGTCGTCATCCAGGCCGCCCAGGCCCACGCGCTCCCGAAGACGCAGGAACCGGCCGCCGGCGCCACGCTCTCCAGCGCCCCGCATGCGGTCACGATCGTTTTCAGCGAAGCGCTCGAGCCGGCCTTCAGCTCGATCGCCGTCACCGACAGCCACGGGCAGTCGGTCGCCGACGGGAAATCGGCCGTCGACGCCGGCAACCGGAAGCGGATGCACGTCGCGCTGGCCAGCCTGACGGCCGGCACGTACACGGTCGCGTGGATCGCCGTAGCCAGCGACGGCCATCGCACGAAAGGCCGCTACACGTTCACGCTGAAGTGACGCATGCGATGCGCATCGGCGTTCCGCGCCGATCGCATTGCCGTCGATGCCCCATGCGGCACACCCGATAAGGAGAACAAACGATGAAACGCTCGATTCCGACCGGCCTGCTTTTCGCGCTGCTGGCGCTGCAAGCCCCCGCCACGTTCGCCGCACCGGCCGTGCAGGCCGACAACTGCTGGATCCGCGCGATGCCGGCGACGGTGCCGTCGTCCGGTTATTTCACGCTGAAAAACGACGGCGATGCGCCCGCCAGGCTGACAGGCATCGACACCCCCGCGTACGGGATGGCGATGGTGCATGAAACGCAGACGAACGGCAGCACCGCGAAGATGGTTCACGTCGATGCGGTCGAGGTGCCCGCGCACGGCGCCGTGACGTTCAAGCCGAAGAGCTATCACGTGATGCTGGAGCAACCGCGCCAGCCCGTCGCGCCCGGCGCGAAGGTGCCGTTCCGGCTGCATTTCGCGGATGGCGCGACGGTGTCCGTGACCTGCGACGCGAAGGCGCCGGCGTACGCCGGCCAGTAACGTTGCATACGCAACTACCGATGGAGACGAACATGAAGAACCGCCTGCCGCTGGCCGCCCTGATCGTCCGCTACCGGACGCCGCTGAATGTCGCCGTGCTGATCGCCTGCGGGTTATGGGCCGCGTGGATCGCGTGGATGACGCGGCCCGCCGCGATCGATACGCCGTCGTCGATCCCCGCATACTGCATGCGCGACGCGCGCTGACGCACCGAGCCGGTTCCGGCGGGTGCCTGCGCCATTTTGGCGTGACATCATCGCTTCACCCCTCCCGCCGGAACCGCCTCCCGGAGCGACGCATGTCCATTCAGACCTGGATGCTGTTTGCCGCAGCCTATCTCGCCACGACGCTGTCGCCTGGGCCCAACGTGCTGCTCGTCATCCGCAACACGGTGCGCTACGGCACGCACGGCACCGCCGCGACGATCGCGGGCAACCTCGTCGCGCAGGGCGTGGTCGTGCTGCTGGTCGCGCTCGGCATCGGCGCGGTGCTCGCCGCGATGCCGCCGCTGTTCGTCGCGATGAAGGTCGTCGGCGCCGCGTACCTGATGGTGCTGGGCGTCCGGCAACTGCGCGGCAACCGCAAGGCAGCCGGGTCGACCGGCGCAGCGGAGATCGCCGTGCCCGACCGCGGGAAGCTGTTCCGCGAAGCGCTGTTCGTGTCGGGCAGCAATCCGAAGACGATGATCTTCCTGTCGGCGTTCATGCCGCAGTTCATCGTGCACGACCGCCCGCTCGCGCTGCAGTTCGTCGTGATGTACGCGACGATCGCATGCACCGTCGTGGTCGTTCACAGCGTCTATTCGGCCGGCGTGCGCCGGTTCCATCGCGGCTTCGGCATGAGCCGCGCGGTGCGCGCGCTCAAGCGCGCCAGCGGGCTGCTGTTCGTCGGGCTCGGGATCAAGCTGCTGACCGCGCAGCAGGTCTAATAAGCATACGCACGCCGGGCAACGGACGGCACGGCGGGCAGCCCATCCCCGTCAGACCTTCCGCGCGGCCAGCGCGTCGACGATCCCGTCGAACGACGGCCGGGTGTCGATGTCCTCGCTCACGCACGCCGCCGCGAGCGCTGCCAGGTCACTCGCCCCACCCCATGTGCGCGGCGCGCAGTGCGCGAGCAGTTCGCCGAGCAGATGGCCGAACGCGCGGACTTCCAGCCGTTCGAGCCGGGCGCCGTGCCGTGCATCGCTCGCGTCGTAAAACGATGCCGCACCGAAGTCGCCCAGCAGCGCCCCGCCCTCGCCGTCGTGCAGGATGTTGTGCGCATACAGGTCGCCGTGCATGATGCCGCGCGCGTGCAGATGGCGTGCGGCCGACGCGATGCCGTGTGCGATCCGCACCGCCTCCGCCGGCTCGAATCGAGCGTCGGCCGCATACACGTCGCGCGTGCAGGTTGCGAAGCTCGGCGGCCCGGCCAGGTTCGCGAGCGCAGGGTCGACCAGTTCCATCACGAGGCCGTGCGTGCCGTCCGGATGACCGCGCACCTTGCCGATCACCGGAATCACGTTCGGGTGGCGGCCGGCGTGCAGGCACGCGGCCATTTCACAGTCGGGCAGCCCGTCGCTCGTCACCGCGCCCTTGAACAGCTTGACCGCGACCGCTCGCGGCGCATGACCGTCCGCACGCCATTGTGCGCGGTAAATGACGCCCGACGCGCCTTCGCCCAGCTTCTGCTCGCACGAGAGCGACGCCCAGTCGACATCCGCGACCTCCGGCCCCGCCGACGCCGCGGCTTCCGGCGCGGCGCTGAACGGATTGCCGGAGTATGCGAGCCACGCAAGGCGCGGCAGGCGCGGCAACCAGCCGGGCAGTTCGTCCAGCCGGTTCGCCGACAGGCGCGCCAGTTCGAGCGCACGGCACGCGGCCATTTCGGCAGGCAGCGCGCGCAGCCGGTTACCCGCGAGCATCAGCTTCTGCAATCGCGAGCAGGCGCCGATCTCGGCGGGCAGCGCATCGATTTCGTTGTCGGTGAGGATCAGCCAGCGCAGCGCGCGCGGCAGCGATCCGCGCGGCACCGTGCGAATCCGGTTCGCCTTGAAGCCGATCATGTCGAGCTGCGCACACGCGCCGAGCACCTCGGGGAAGGCGGTGAAGCGGTTGCCGGACGCGAACAGGATGCGCAGGCGGTGCAGCCGCGACAGGTCGTCCGGCAGCGCGGCGAGCGCATTGCCGGACAGGTCGAGCACTTCGAGCGTGTCGGCGAGCTCGAAAATCTCGCGCGGAAATTCGGTCAGCCCGCACGCGAGCTTGAGTTGCCGGGCGCCCGACAGTTGTCCGGCCTGCAGTTGTTCGAGAGTGGTGGTCACTGGGAGAAAACGGGTTGCGGTTGCGATGATCGTCGGACCGATCGCCCGAATTCTACCGGGATCGCTTTCGCGCACACCGCAACCGTGTCATACCCCCTTCACAAACGCGCAATGTGACGCTAGAATTGCGCCCCTTGCAGTGCAGTGCCGACGTGGTGAAATTGGTAGACACGCTATCTTGAGGGGGTAGTGGCGAAAGCTGTGCGAGTTCGAGTCTCGCCGTCGGCACCAGATGCGGTTTCTCCGCGTTTCGAGCATTTTCAAAAACCCGCGACAGCGCATGGCCTCGCGGGTTTTTTGCTTTTATCGCGTTCGACGACACGATGCCGATGCAAGCCCGGCGCGCACCGGGAGATTCAAGCGCGGAACGGATCCGCCCCAAGCATCTCGACGCACCCCGCTAGGCCAGCAAAAGAAAATTGCGCACGACCGCCGACGGCTCGTCGCATCGCGACGCAATGGCCAGCCTTGCACGAAGCGCATTACCCGCGAACGGCCGATAGACGACCCCGGCAATCTGCACCTGCGTAATCGCCTTCGGCACGACCGACACGCCCAGCCCGGCCGCGACCAGCGTCACCGCAGACGTGATTTGCGGCGCAGGTTGCGCCATGCGCGGCTCGAATCCGGCGGCATTGCATGCGGCGACGATGTCGTCGAACAGCGCGCTGCCGGCCTCCCGCGGCACCTGCACGAACGACTCGTCGGCCAGCTCGGCCAAATCGATGCGCCGACGCTGCGCCAGCCGATGCGCGACGGGCAGCGCGACATACATCGGCTCCTCGTCCCAGTCGGTCACCCGCAACGTCGCGGCGACACGACGTTCCGGCCGCACGATCGCGACGTCGAGATGCCCGGCATCCAGCGCCTCCAGCAGGACGCGCGACGTCGCCTCCTGCAACGTCAGCTCCGCATCCGGAAACGCCTCCCGAAAGCGGCGAATCAGATCCGACACTTTCGAATTGAACGCCGCCGTACCGGTGAAGCCGACACGCAGATGGCCGGTTTCCCCGCGTGCGGCCCGCCTTGCCGCCCGTGCCGCACGCTCGGCATCGTCGAGCACGCGGCGCGCCTCTTCCGCGAAGACCTCGCCCGCCAGCGTCAGCTCGGCGCCGCGCGCGGTCCGCTTGAACAGCTCCACGCCGAGTTCGCTCTCGAGCGCCTTGATCTGCTGGCTCAATGGCGGCTGACCGATGCCGAGCGTTTCTGCGGCCTTGGTGAAATTCGACGTGGCCGCCACGGCCAGAAAGTATCGGAGATGCCTGAGTTCCATTCGCTACATGACCTCACGGTGAGCCGGGCCGGCTCGTCAGCCAGTGGTTAAACATATCGCTACGGTTTCTTTCATATATTGGACATATACATGACGGTGCGCAAGAATTCAGACATTCCGTCGCACATCGAGTGCACCCATGTCCTCCGCTTCGATTTCCCGATCCATGCCCGGTACGCGGAACGCCGCGCCCGATGCGCTGCCTGCCGGCGTGTCCCCGCGCTCGGCCGCGTACAAGCGCATCGCGCTGGCGCTCTTCCTCGCCGGCTTTTCCACCTTCTCGCTGCTGTACTGCGTCCAGCCGCTGCTTCCCGCGTTCGCACGGGAGTTCGGGCTGGGCGCGGCGTCGAGTTCGCTGTCGTTGTCGCTGTCGACCGGGATGCTGGCGGTCTCGATTTTGTGCGCCGGCGCACTGTCCGAACGCGTCGGACGACGCGGGCTGATGTTCGCGTCGATGACGCTGGCCGCCCTGTTCAATGTGCTCGCCGCGCTGTCGCCCAACTGGAACCTGCTGCTGGTCTGGCGTGCGCTCGAAGGTTTCGCGCTGGGCGGCGTCCCGGCGGTCGCAATGGCCTATCTCGCCGAAGAAATCGCGTCCGACGGGCTCGGTTTCTCGATGGGGCTCTATGTCGGCGGAACCGCGTTCGGCGGCATGGTCGGACGGATCGGCATGAGCGCGCTGGAAGAGCACTTCTCGTGGCGGACGGCGATGCTGACGATCGGCGTCGTCGATCTCGTCGCGGCAGTTGCCTTCGTGATGCTGCTGCCGCAATCGCGACGCTTCGTGAAGCGCACCGACCTGACGCTGCGCCACCATTTGCGGCTGTGGAACGCGCAACTGCGTCACGCCCGGCTCCCGTTCGTGTTCGCGATCGGCTTCCTGGTGATGGGCGCGTTCGTGACGATCTACAACTATGCGGGGTTCCGGCTCACCGCGGCCCCCTTCAATCTGAGCTCGACCGAGTGCGGCCTGATCTTCGGCGCCTACCTGTTCGGGATGGTGTCTTCATCGAGCGCCGGCGCACTCGCCGACCGCGTCGGACGGGCCCCGGTGCTGGTCAGCGGCATGCTCGTATTCGCGGCGGGCCTCGCGCTGACGCTGTCGCATTCGCTCGTCGCGATCATTGTCGGCATCGTGCTCGTCACGATCGGCTTCTTCGTCGCCCATGCGGTCGCGAGCGGCTGGGTCGGCCATCTCGCGGGATCGGCGAAGGGGCACGCCGCATCACTGTACCTGCTTGCGTACTATCTCGGGTCGAGCGTGCTTGGCTCGGTCGGCGGGTCGTTCTGGCAACACGGCGCGTGGGCGGGCGTCGCCGCGTATGTCGCGGTGCTGCTCGCCGTCGGGTTGCTGGCTGCACGGCGATTGACCCGCGCGTAACGGGTGCGGCGGGCGCCCCGCGTTTTCCGGTCAATCACCGTCTACCGCATCGTTGTCGATTCCGATCCGGTCAATCAATATCAGGAAACCGAACTAAATCTGCCGGACATGCGGGCGAAGATCTGGATGCGTGATGCGGTAGTGGATATGCATGGCCGCACGCCTGCACAAACCTCGTCGATGGTCGACTGATTCGAAGCCGCGACAAACGGCGGCGCGGCGGTCATACGCGCCGGCGCCAATCGCTGCGCGTCGCCCATCACAACATCGGCAGCGTCAGCCGGATATGCTCGGCGAACGCCGCCGTCAGATGCGACGGCCGTTTCCGGTCGAACTTCAGCGTAATGCCCACGGCCGGCACCGGCGGCAACCGCGGATCGCCGTTGACGATCGCCAGGTCGGCCGGCACGGCCGTCTGCGTCATCACCGCGAACGCCTGCCCCGAGCGCACCAGCGCGATCAGCCCCGCGAGACTGCTGCTCGCATACGCGACGCGGTAAGCGCGGCCGGCACGATGCAACGCTTCACAAGCCGCGATGTGATCGAGCGTATCGCGATCGGAAAGCGCGAGCGGAAGCGGATCGAAATGCGCGGGTTCCAGCCCCGGATAGCCGATCCAGACCAGTTGCTCGCGGCGAATGATGTCGTCGTTCGCCCCGTCGTCCGGCAGCGAAATCATCGCGAGATCGACCGCGCGTTTCTCAAGCTGTTCGAGCAGCCGCGGCGTCGGCCCGCATACGATTTCAACGATCGCCTGCGGATGCTGGCTGGAAAACTGCCGCAGCAGCGACGGCAGAAACACCTCCGCGTAATCGTCCGGGCAGCCGAACCGGATCGTCCCCGACAACCCCGTGCCGCACAGGTCGGCCATTGCCTCGTCGTGCAGCCGCAGGATGCGCTGCGCATGCACGAGCAGTCGCTCGCCCGGGTGGGTCAGCACCACGCCGCGGCCGGTGCGCTGGAACAGCGGCTGGTCGACGATATCCTCGAGCCGCTTCATCTGCTGGCTGAGCGCGGACTGGGTCCGGCCGACGCGCGCGGCCGCGCGGCTGAGCGCGCGCACCTCGGCGATCACGACGAACGAACGCAGCAGGTCGATGTCGAGCGAAAGTCCCAAGGTATTAGCTCCTTTTCTACCTTGCATAAGAACTATTCGTTTCCATCAAACCAGACGCGCGCCTAGACTGCAAGCGATCCCTGCCCCCTTGCCCGGAGAAGCCCGATGTCCCTGAACGACGACGCAACCTTCTGGCGCAATGCCAGGCAGCACCTGGTCCGCTACGGCGGCACGTTCGAGCCGATGATCATCGAGCGCGCGAAAGGCAGCTTCGTCTACGACGCGGACGGCCGCGCGATCCTCGATTTCACGTCGGGGCAGATGAGCGCGGTGCTCGGCCACTGCCATCCGGAGATCGTCTCCGTCATCGGCGAATACGCGGGCAAGCTCGACCATCTGTTCAGCGGGATGCTGTCGCGGCCGGTCGTCGATCTCGCGACGCGCCTCGCCGACATCACGCCCGACGGGCTCGACCGCGCGCTGCTGCTCAGCACCGGCGCGGAATCGAACGAAGCGGCGATCCGGATGGCGAAGCTCGTCACCGGCAAGTACGAGATCGTCGGCTTCGCGCAGTCGTGGCACGGGATGACGGGCGCGGCCGCATCGGCCACGTACAGCGCGGGCCGCAAGGGCGTCGGCCCGGCTGCCGTCGGCTCGTTCGCGATTCCGGCGCCGTTCACGTACCGGCCGCGCTTCGAGCGCAACGGCACCTACGACCATCTCGCCGAACTCGACTACGCGTTCGACCTGATCGATCGCCAGTCGAGCGGCAATCTCGCCGCATTCATCGCGGAGCCGATCCTCAGTTCGGGCGGGATCATCGAACTGCCGGCAGGCTATATGGCGGCGCTGAAGCGCAAGTGCGAGGAACGCGGGATGCTGCTGATCCTCGATGAGGCGCAGACGGGCGTCGGGCGCACCGGCACGATGTTCGCGTGCCAGCGCGACGGCGTGACGCCCGACATCCTGACGCTGTCGAAAACGCTCGGCGCCGGGCTGCCGCTCGCGGCCATCGTGACGTCCGCGGCGATCGAGGAACGCGCGCACGAGCTCGGTTACCTGTTCTATACGACGCACGTGTCGGATCCGCTGCCCGCGGCCGTCGGCCTGCGCGTGCTTGATGTGGTGCAGCGCGATGGGCTCGTCGCACGCGCGAACGTGATGGGCGACCGGCTCAAGCGCGGCCTGCTCGACCTGATGGAACGGTTCGACTGCATCGGCGACGTGCGCGGACGCGGGCTGCTGCTCGGCGTCGAGATCGTCAAGGATCGCCGCACGAAAGAACCGGCGGACGGGCTCGGCGCGAAGATCACGCGCGAGTGCATGAACCTCGGGCTCAGCATGAACATCGTGCAGTTGCCGGGCATGGGCGGCGTGTTCCGGATCGCGCCGCCGCTGACCGTCAGCGAGGACGAGATCGATCTCGGCCTGTCGCTGCTCGGTCAGGCGATCGAACGCGCGCTGTAACGCCGCCGCGCGGTAACGCCCTTCTCCGCATCGTGCGATTCGTCGCGCCGGTTCGAGCGACCGGCGCGACGGATTCCCGATCGATCAACGCGTTTCGGCCGCCCACGCTTCGGCGTCCGCGCCTGCCGGAATGTACATCGGGGTCGACGGATCCGTCGCCGCGCGCCACACGGCTTCGGCAACATCCTGCGCATGGGTGATCGGCCCCGACGCATCGAGCATCCTCGCGACGGCCTTTCCGACGAATTCCGCATAAGCCTCGTGTTCGAAGCCATGCATGTGCGCACGCGCGTTGTCGCCGAAACGCGTGTCGGGTGCACGGCCCGGCAGCACGAGATGCGCGCGCACGCCGAACGGTTCGAGTTCGACCGCCATCGATTCGGTGAACGCATTGACCGCCGCCTTGCTGGCCCGGTACGCGCCGACCAGCGGCAACACCTTCAGCGTGACGCTCGACGTGACGTTCACGATCACGCCGGCCCCACGCCGGCGAAACTGCGGCAGCACGGCCTGCGTAACCGCAATCGTGCCGATCGTGTTGGTTTCGAACAGCGCACGCACCGTGTCGAGCGGCGTGAGCTCGGCCGGCGCGGCCGCGCCGAAGCCTGCGTTATTGACGAGCACGTCGATCGGGCCGGCCGCGTCGATGGCGGCGCGGATGCTGTCGGCGTTCGTCACGTCGAGCGCCAGCACGCGCAGGCGTTCCGACGGCGGCAGCACGTCCTCGCGCGGCGTGCGCATCGTCGCGACGACCTGCCAGTCGCGGGCCAGGAAATGGCGGGCAATCTCGAGGCCGAAGCCGGAGGAACAGCCGGTGATCAGTACGGTCTTCATGCGAACTCCTGGGATGTGTTGGGCATGTGTCCGTACGATAGATGGCCGGATCCGTATTCGCTACAATCGAAAATCCGCTTTTCTTTTGCGAGCGTCCGGCGATGATCGACCCGTTGACCGAAGTCGTGACGCTGCTGCAACCGGGCGCGCGGTACTCCAAGTCCGTTCACGGTGCGAGCCCGTGGTCGATCAACCGCACGGTCGCCGGCGAGCCGTTCTATTGCGCGATCCTCGACGGCGGATGCCGGATCGCGATCGACGGACACGCGCCGATCGAGCTGCTGCCCGGCGATTTCGTGCTGATTCCGGCGGCCTACGGCGTCGCGATGTCCAGCCTCGAACCGCCGCCGCCGGGCGTCGATACCGCGCCGCCGGTCGCACTCGACAACGGCGAATACCGGATCGGCGATCCGGGCAACCCGGTCGACACGCGGATGATGGCCGGCAACTGCAGCTTCGGTTCGCCGGATGCAGCGCTGCTGGTGTCGCTGCTGCCGCAATTCGTGCACGTGCGCGGCGAACCGCGGCTGACCACGCTCGTGCAACTGGTGCGCGACGAATCGCGCGCGCAGCGGCCTGCGCGCGAGATCGTGCTGGCGCGCCTGCTGGAAGTGCTGCTGATCGAGGCATTGCGGTTCACGACCGAAACGAACGCGTCGCCCGGACTCGTGCGTGGGCTCGCCGACAATCGACTCGCGGCCGCGATCCGCCGGATGCATGAACGCCCCGCACATCCGTGGACGGTCGTCGAGCTCGCGAAGGAAGCGGCGCTGTCGCGCTCGACGTTCTTCGAACGCTTCAACCGTGCGGTCGGCGTCGCGCCGATGGAATACCTGCTCACGTGGCGGATGGCGCTCGCGAAAGACCTGCTCCGCCGCAACGAAGGCCGCGTCGCAGAGATCGCGGGGCGCGTCGGCTACAGTTCCGCGAGCACCTTCAGCGTCGCGTTCACGCGGCATGTCGGGCGGCCGCCGGCGCAATATGCGCGTGAAGAGCAGGCGGTGGCGGACGAAGCATGAACCGCGCATGCACGCCACTCCGCGTGTCGCGACACGCGCCGGGGTCCCGCCCCGCTTCTCGCGCGATTGCCGGACGAACGGCCCGCGTTTGCCACCGGCATCACGCGATCTGCGTACACTGCCCGACACGCAACGACGACGCGCGAGGCATCCGATGACGACAACGGCAAAGGACATCGGCACGACCGACCACTGGCTCGTCGCGCGCCGCGATCAGGAAACCGGCATCGAAAGCCTGCACGCGCATTTCAACGGCCATGCGTACGATGCACACGATCACGACGACATGCTGGTCGGCTTCACCGAACAGGGCGTGCAGCAATTCCAGTGCCACCGGTCGCTGCATACGAGCGTGCCCGGCCGCGCGATCCTGATCGAGCCGGGCGCGATGCACGACGGCCATGCGCCCGAAGCGGGCGGCTTCACCTACGGGATGCTGTACCTGCCGCAAGCATGGGTCGAGCGCGCGGCGCGCCGGCTGGATCTGCCGGGCCTCGGCGGCGTCGAAGCCGCGTTCGGCCACACGCTCGTCGACGACCGCGGCCTCGTCGACGCGATCCGGCAGGCGTTTCTCGCAATCCACGGCAACGAAGGCCGGCTCGCGCGCGACCAGACGCTCGACCGCCTGCTGACGCGGCTCGGCGGCGAACTGCGCGGCCCGCTCGCGCTGGAAAGCGGTGTCGTGCCGCCCGCGATCGCGCGCGTGCGCGATCTGCTGCATGCGCAGATGGACGGCAACATCGGGCTCGACGAACTCGCCAGCGTCGCCGGGATCGACCGGTTCCGGCTGACCCGGCTGTTCCAGCGCGCATTCGGCACGTCGCCACATGCGTATCTGGTGCGCTTGAGGTTACGTGCCGCGCGTCGGCTGCTGGCGGCCGGCCGCACGCCCGCACAGGCGGCCGCGGACGTCGGCTTCGCCGACCAGAGCCATCTGGGCCGCTGGTTCCGCCGCGCGTACCGGATCACGCCGGCCGCGTACCGGCAGATGTGCACAAACGTTCCAGACTGATCGCACGCGGCATCCGATCATGGGTGCTCCAATGAGGAGCAAGCATGTTCGATACGAAAGTGGCACTGATCGTGCGCGACGATCTCGCGGCGTGGCAGAAACTCAATGTCGTCGCGTTTCTCGCGACGGGCGTCGCGGCCGGCGCACCCGATGCGCTCGGCGAGCCTTACGAGGATGCGGCCGGAAATCGCTATGGCCGGATGCTCGGCCAGCCGATGCTGGTGTTCGCGGCTGATTTGAACGGGCTGCAGGCCGCGCACCGGCATGCGCTGTCGCGCGAACTCAAGATCGTGCCCTACGTGCGCGCGATGTTCTCGACCGGACACGACGCGGCCAATCGCGAGGCGTTTCGCGCCGAGGATGCAGAGAATCCGGATCTTGTCGGGCTGGCGTTGCACGGGCCGAAGAAGGCTGTGGACAAGGCGGTGAAAGGACTGGCGTTGCATGCGTGAACGCCGGTGTCAGCGTGTCGTTTCAGGTCAGCGATGCACCAGCACGTTGATGAGCTTGCCGAACGGATCGCGCACGTAAAAACGCCGCACGCCCCACGGCTCGTCAGCCGGGCCGTATTCGACCGGAACGCCCGCCGCATGCACGCGGGCGAGCGCTTCGTCGAGATCGTCGACCTCGATCGACAGGTCGGGCGTCGGCGTGCCCGACCCGCCCTGCGACGCGAAGCTGATCTGCACGCTCATCGGCTCGGCATTGCCGTACGTCGCGATCCAGCCGTGATCCATCAGCAGGTCGAGGCCGAAAATCTGCTGGTAGAAGCACTTGGCGTCGTCGACCGACCGCGTGTCGATATTGGCGACGATCCGCTTGACCTTCATGGGTGTCTCCGCGAGTCGTGTCACGAGAATTGCCCGAGAGCGCCGTCGAAGCCCCGGTACGATGGCGCTTCAGAACGGCAGCAGCTATTGCGCTTCCAGCAACTCGCGTTTGTTCGTCGTCAACCACGCCTTCACGTCGGTCATGAGCGCCGTCGCACTGGCAAAACACTCATTTACCGCGGACGTTTGAACCACGTCCCCGGAATAATCCGACAGATTGCGCTGCTTGCGCAGCGCGTCGAGCACGATCATGCGAGCAACCGGCAGGCCGATCGTCTGCGGGAGCGTCTGGATCGCCGTCTGGTGATGCCCCGGCCGGCTCGTCATCGTGCGAAAGCCATTCGCGTGCAACGCCAGCATCGCAAGTTGCATGATCGCCTTATAGGCCGCGTCAAAGCGGTTTTCGTTGCTCAAACCCGCGAGTCGCGCATCCGCCAGATTTCGCTCCGCAGCAGCCAGCAGCCGCGTCGCTTGTTCCCGGTTCGGCTGGACCGCATCGAGGCTAACGCCGAGCAAGTTCTGCAAGGTCATTGTCGCTACCGATCAAGAAGATCTTGGGTTTTCCAAGCACGTCCCGCAAGAATGCGTCTTGCCTGTCGACACCATCGCGAAACTCGTCGGGCGACAGTACCTGGGGATTAATATCCCGCCCCAATGTTGCTTGAGCGTCGTACAGTATCCGGACCACCGTTGCGAAACTGACCGAACCGATCACCATCACGTCGATATCGCTGCCCGCCGTCTCCTGGCCGCGTGCGACCGAGCCGAACACGAACGCCACGACAATTTGCTCGGCACAAGGCAGCAGTGCTTCAGCCAGCACGTCACCCATGCCCGAGGTTTTTCGCATGATCGAAGCCAGTTCCTCATAGATCGGACAGCTTCGATTGGCGCGATAGACAACCTGGTTTCCCTGTCGATCTCTGTTCAAGATACCGGCTTCGGCCAGTTTGCTCAGTTCCTTGTGCAGCGTGCCGGGCGTTGTGCCCGTCAAACGAGCAATTTCGCGGACGTGCAACGCCTGATCAGGCCGCAACAAAAGCAGGCCCAGTACACGGCGCCGGTAGTCACTAAATAGGGTCGAGGCGATGGATCGTAGCATGATTGGCTACGATTGTAGCTGAATTAGCTACAGGATATAGTCCCGCCGGGCGCTCATATCAATCCGGATCGGCAAGCCAAATGTAGCCGTTTTCGCTACGATCGAAGCCAAATCAGCTACAAATTTCGCGATGCGACTCGCGGTTGCGCTAACGCGGTGGCCCGCCGCCGATCCGGGTCGGATCGACGGCGTTTGCCATCAACCGCCGAGATACGCCTGCTTGATCCGGTCGTTCGCGAACAAATTCGCGCCCATATCGGCAAGCACCACGCGCCCGGTTTCGAGCACATACCCGCGATCGGCCACGCCCAGCGTCGTGCGCGACGATCTCGCGGCGTGGCAGAAACTCAATGTCGTCGCGTTTCTCGCGACGGGCGTCGCGGCCGGCGCACCCCAGGCGCTCGGCGAGCCTTATGAGGATGCGGCCGGAAATCGCTACGGCCGGATGCTCGGCCAGCCGATGCTGGTGTTCGCGGCCGATCTGGGCGGCCTGCAAGCCGCGCACCGGCAAGCGCTGTCGCGCGAACTCAAGATCGTGCCCTACGTGCGCGCGATGTTCTCGACCGGGCACGACGCGGCCAACCGCGAAGTGTTTCGCGCCGAGGATGCGGAGAATCTCGATCTTGTCGGGTTGGCGCTGCACGGGCCGAAGAAGGCCGTGGACAAGGCGGTGAAAGGGCTGGCGTTGCATGCGTGAACGCCGGTTCGAACCCGACGATTCAAGTCAGCGATGCACCAGCACGTTGACGAGCTTGCCGAACGGATCGCGCACGTAGAAGCGCCGGACACCCCACGGCTCGTCGGCCGGGCCGTATTCGACCGGAACGCCCGCCGCATGCACGCGGGCGAGCGCTTCGTCGAGATCGTCGACCTCGATCGACAGGTCGGGCGTCGGCGTGCCCGACCCGCCCTGCGAAGCAAAGCTGATCTGCACATCCATCCGTTCGGCATTGCCGTAGGTAGCGATCCAGCCGTGATCCATCAACAGGTCGAGACCGAAGATCTGCTGATAGAAACGCTTCGCGTCGTCGACCGATTGCGTGTCGATATTGGCGACGATTCGTTTGACTTTCATCGGGTTCCTCCGCGGGCCGGGTCGTATCGCGAAGCTACACCGGAACCGCGCGCGCAACCAGCGGCTCAGCGGCCGGCCGTCTCCATTTCCGCGCGCCGGGCCCGGGCGGTTCGCTCGCCTTGCTTGCTGGCCAGCCACACGCCGATCGCGACGACAACGATGCCGAGGTAAGTCGAAACGTGGATGCTGTCGCCGAACATCCACGCGGCCCAGGTCAGCGTCACGGGCGGTTCGAGATAGACGAGGGTCGCCACGCGCGTCGCGGGCATGCGCTTGAGCAGTGCCCACAACGTCAGGTAAGCCATGAACGTCGAGAATACCGTCAGCCACACGACGGACACCCACACATTCGGCTGGGTCGGCACGTGCAGGTCGCCCGTGACGATCCCGCACACCGCGAACAGGACCAGGCTGACGCCTCCCTGCACGAACAGCGGCAGAAACAACCCGTCCTCGTTGCTGCGCGCGGCCGTCAGCGCGCGCCGCCGCTGATAGATCGTCGCGACCGACAGCCCCAGCGCGGAAACCAGCGGCAGGATGTACATGACGATGCCGACCGACTCGGTCGGCAGCGCGTATTGCCCGCCGATCACGATGCCGACGCCGACGAATCCGGCGACGAGCCCGGCCCACTGTCGCGCCCCGCTGCGCTCGCTGCCTTCCAGGGTCGTCATCGCCGCGGTGATGAGTGGCTGCAACGCGGCGATGACCGCCGCGATGCCCGGCGGCAGGCCGTGCTGAATGGCCACGTAGACGCAGCTCAGGTACAGGAACTGCGACAGGAAGCCGATCACCGCGTGATAGCGGATTTTTTCCAGCGTCAGTCGCCCGAGCTGCCGGTTGAGGACGATCGCCAGGCACAGCGTCACGAGCAGAAAACGCCAGAACAGCAGGTTGAACGCGCCAGCCGTCTCCGCGCCGAGCTTGGCGCCAATGAAGCCCGAACTCCACGACAATACGAAAACAAGCTGGATCAGGAATAGCTGCATGGGCGAAGGCGCTCAGAGTGTTGCCATGGACAAGCGGGTGTCTTTCAGATCCTCGGCCCGGATGGGTGCGAGCCCGAGGCGGTGGTACTGCATGTCGGCGTCGTCCCTGAGGCTGCGTTGCAGCGCCAGCCAGTTGACGATGGTGCGCGGAATGCCGTCGTCCGACGCGAGATGCCAGAAGCCGTTATCGTCCTCGCGCGTATACGGGCAATGGAACGACAGCACCAGCGACATGCGTCGCCCCGCCTCGACCGGTTCGACGCCATGGAACAGCTTGCTGCCGTAGATGAGCAGCGCGTCGCCCGCTTGGTCCAGGCTCGCCGTCTTCACATGCGTGCGCGCCCGGTCATTCCGGTCGAACGTCTCGGCGGTCGATTCGTAGAACAGAAAGTCGCCGCCGGCATAGTCGGATCGATCCGACAGCACGATATTCAGCACGAAACTGGTGCCGTCCGTGTGCCACATGCCCAGCTGCTCCTTGCCGTCGTGCCGCTCCGATGGATAGTAGTAGTTGAACTGCGACCGCGCATTGACCATCGGATACGGAATCAGCGGCGCGCCGGCGAGACGGGACACCCTCAACAGGAACGCGCGGTCGTGCATCATGTCGTCGATGAACCGCGAGCGCTGCGTCACCGCGCGCACCCGCTTCGAGATGATCCAGTTGCTGCTCGACGCGCTGCCTTCCAGCGCCCGGCCGATCTCGCGCAACGCGTCGATCGCTTCGCCGGTGAACAGGCCGCGCAGGCTGCACACCGCGTTGAGCGCGCTCGTGCGCGTGCCGCGCATCGGCTCGTCGCGGTAACCGAGATCGTCGAGGTTGCGGCGATATCGCACCTCGTAGCCATCGCGCAGGCAATCGCTTGTCCAGCGCATCGGCTCCGTCGACGTGTCCAGCGTGCCGTCGACATTCGCGCCGCCGGACAGCGAGGTCTGCAACGCAAGCCTCACACGGTCGAACCCGCGCGCAAACACCGGCAATGCATTCCCCTTGTTCATCGCGTGCCTCGCTTTCGCCGTTGCGGCATTCAGCCCTTGAACTGGGCAATCTGGTACACGACGCTGCCGTCCCCGCTGCGCAGCTCGTCGATCACGCGGCAATTGCCGTGACTGGCACGCACGTGGCGGAATTGCTCCGGCGTGTATTTCAGGCAGACGTTGGTGATCAGATGCCCGTCGGCGCCGGCTTTCGACACCGGCTGCAACGTAACTGCAACATGGAACTGGTCGCCGAGCAGGTTGAGCCGGACGATGGAAACATGATGCTTGCCGAGCGGCTCGAAGCCCTGCTGCCGGCTGACGATTTCGGAAAACCGCACCATGTTCTCGTTCTGGTAGAAGTTGTAGATCGGCTCTTCGCGGCCCTCGACGAGCAGTTGCATCTCCGACACGACGTAGGTCGACTTGCCGCCGAGATTGCGAATCAGCCGGCCGATCGTCACGGGCAATTCGTTGCCCTCCTGGAAACCGAGCATCGTGATGAAGGTCACGTCCTGGCCCAGGTCGATATGGTTCCACTGCACGTTCCGATAATCGTCGGCGATGTAGTTGAAACAGCCGGGCGTCTTCAGGAACGGCATAATCGCGTGCCGCATCGCGTCTTCCGACGACTCGTTGATGTCGACGGCCGTGTAACGCAAGTGATTCGGCTCGCCGCCGCTGACGGCCTTCATCAGTTCGGTCGTCTTGACCGGCTCCGGCCCGAGTTCGATGTAGTGCACATGACGGCCGCGCGACAACGTCGCAAGGCGTTCGCTCAACGCGCCGATCGCTTCCCTGAGCGATCCGTTGCCGTCGCGGTCCGCGCACAGCGCCGGACTCCGCACGCCCAGTTCGTTCAGGTTCCGCATCAGCGAAAAGACTTCGCGCCCCGCCTCCCTGCGCCGCGCGCCATCGTCACGCCGCGTCAGCGTCGAATACTTTTCGTGATTCTCGACCGTCCATACCGACTCCGCCTTCAGCTTCCTGTCCCGCACCAGCGCATCTACGACAAAATCATTGATAGACATGAAATCGTTCCCCGGATACGTGTCACGCTCGATCGACCTGCCTGCCTGCCTGCCTGCCTGCCTGCCTGCATTAGTCTGCCTGTTGACCCGAGGATAGGGAGGCTCAATAATTCCGTCAATCGAGATTACGTGAATCACTAATTCGGAAAATCAAAATCATGCCGCGCACCCTGGACGTCGATTTGCTGCGTACCTTCCACGCCGTCGCGAAGCTCGGCCGCTTCAAGGACGCGGCCGTCTATGTGAACCGCAGCCCGTCGTCGGTCACGGCCCAGATTCAGAAGCTGGAAGAGATGGTCGCGCAGCGCTTGTTTACGCGAAACAATCAGGCGGTCGAACTGACGCAGTACGGCCATAAACTGTTGAGCGACACCACGGAGTTCCTGTTGAGCCACGACCGGCTCGTCGAATCGCTGTCGCCGCAGATGCTGACCGGCAAGCTGCGGCTCGGCATCCCCGACTCCTACGCGGCGCACTTCATGGCCGAATTCCTGCCGCGCTTTGCCGCCGACCGGCCGTTGCTCGAACTGACGGTCGAAGCACGCTCCAGCGAGGAACTGCAGCTCCTGTTCGCGCGCGGCCAACTGGACATCACGATCGCCGTGGTGCCGAAAGCGCTGCCGCATGGCGAGCTGCTCAGCAAGACCCATCCGGTCTGGGTGGCCGCGCGAACGTTCAAGTTCAACCCCGACGCACCGCTGCCGATCGCGGTTCAATTGCAGGGATGCCCGTACCGGGACACCGCGCTGAACGCGCTGAAGAAGGAGCGGATCGCGCACCGGATGCTGCTCGAGAGCGCGAGTTCGCCGGCGGTCGAAGCCTGTATCGCCAACGGCCTCGCGGTCGGCCTCATCGAGCACGATCGCGTCTCGGGCAACCTGACGAGCAACGTCGCGGGGATCGTGCTGCCCGATCTCCCGCCGCACCTGATCTATATCCTGACGGACGACAGCAATCGCGCCGCGCTGCATCTGCGCGACGTGCTGAAAAGCACGTTCAGGATCGGCTAGGAAAGAAAAGACAAGGCCGCGACCGGCCTTGCATGCGGAAGCGACCAGGCAAGCAGAAGCGCCGCCGGCCCGTTGCGGGCCGGCGGCTTCCGGCCTCAACCGCCGAGATAAGCCTGCTTGATCCGATCGTTCGCGAGCAGGTTCGCGCCCGTATCGGCAAGCACCACGCGCCCCGTTTCGAGCACATACCCGCGATCGGCCACGCCCAGCGCCTTGTTCGCGTTCTGCTCGACGAGGAACACCGTAACGCCTTCGTCGCGAATCGTCCGGATGATGTCGAAGATCTGCGCGATCACGAGCGGCGCGAGGCCGAGCGTCGGTTCATCGAGCAGCAGCAAGCGCGGCTTACTCATCAGCGCACGGCCGATCGCCAGCATCTGCTGCTCGCCGCCCGACATCGTGCCGGCCCGCTGCGTCGCACGCTCCTTCAAGCGCGGAAACAGCTTGAACACGTGCTCGATGCCGTCGTCGATCTCATGACGGCTCGCGAAGAACCCACCCATCTTCAGGTTCTCGAGCACCGTCAAACTCGGAAACACGCGCCGCCCTTCCGGCGAGATCGCCATCCCCTGCCGCATGATCTGGTGCGTCGACATCGCGGTAATGTCGTTGCCCTCGAACATCACGCGGCCCGACGATGCACGCGGCGTGCCGCACACGGTCATCATCAGCGTCGTCTTGCCGGCGCCGTTGCTGCCGATCAGCGTGACGATCTCGCCCTTGTTCACCTCGATCGACACGCCCGCGAGCGCCTCGACCGCGCCGTAGTGCGTATGGACCTGTTCCAGCTTCAGCATCACTCTTCCCCCAGATACGCCTTGATCACGCGCGGGTCGTTGCGGACCGCTTCCGGCGTGCCGATCACGATCGGCCGGCCATGCTCCATCACGAGGATGCGGTCCGACACGCCCATCACGAGGCTCATGTCGTGTTCGATCAGCAGCACCGACACGCCGAACTCGCGGCGCAGCTTGTCGATCAGGTGCTGAAGCTCGATCTTTTCCTGCGGGTTGAGGCCGGCCGCCGGCTCGTCGAGCATCAAGAGACGCGGCTCGGTGATCATGCAGCGCGCGATCTCCAGACGCCGCTGGTGCCCGTACGACAGCGTGCCGGCCGGCCGGTTGGCGACCGACGTCAGTCCCATCCGGTCGAGCCACACGGCCGCGCGTTCGAGCGCGTCCTTCTCGGCGCGGCGATATGCGGGCGTCGCGAACAGGCCGGGCAGCAGCCCCGCCTTCACCTTGCGATGCTGCGCGACGAGCAGGTTCTCGACCACCGTCAGCGACTTGAACAGGCGGATGTTCTGGAACGTGCGCACCAGGCCCTTCACCGCGATCTTGTGGCTCGGCAGTCCGGCGATCGGGTGGCCGTCGAGTTCGACCTCGCCGGAAGTCGGCTTGTAGAAGCCGCCGACGCAGTTGAACACCGTGGTCTTGCCCGCGCCGTTCGGCCCGATGATCGCGAACACCTCGTCGCGGCGCACGTCGAAATCGATGCCGTCCACCGCGAGCAACCCGCCGAAGCGCATCTGCAGCCCGGCGACCTTCAACAGTTCTGCATTCGTGCTCATTGCGGCAGCTCCACGTGCGGACGGCTCGCGGGCAGCAGGCCCTGCGGACGCCACATCATCATCAACACCATCACCAGACCGAAGATCAGCATCCGGTACTCGGCGAAGCCGCGCGCGACTTCCGGCAGCACGGTCAGCAGGATCGCCGCGAGGATCACGCCGAGCTGCGAGCCCATCCCGCCGAGCACGACGATCGCGAGGATCAGCGCCGATTCGATGAAGGTGAACGATTCGGGATTCACGAGGCCCTGGCGCGCCGCGAAGAACGCGCCGCCGATCCCCGCGAACGATGCGCCGAGCGTGAACGCCGACAGCTTGATGCGCGTCGGGTTCAAGCCCAGCGACCGGCACGCGATCTCGTCGTCGCGCAGCGCTTCCCACGCGCGGCCCATCGGCATGCGGATCAGGCGGCTCGTTACGAACAGCGTGAAGCCGACCAGCACCAGCGCGATCAGGTACAGGAAGATCACCATGTGCTCGCCGCTGTATTCCAGCCCGATCAGTTCGTGGAAGGTCTTCGCGCCTTCGACGCTCGCCGAGCGCGCCATCTCGAAGCCGAACACCGTCGGCTTCGCGATGCCCGAGATGCCGTCCGGGCCGCCGGTGAGGCTCGTCAGGTTGTTCGCGAGCAGGCGGATGATTTCGCCGAAGCCGAGCGTGACGATCGCGAGATAGTCGCCGCGCAGCCGCAGCACCGGGAAGCCGAGCAGGAAGCCGAACGTCGCCGCCGCGATCGCGGCGAGCGGCAGGCATTCCCAGAACGACAGCCCGAAGTACTGGTTCAGCATCGCGTACGTATAGCCGCCGACCGCGTAGAACCCGACATAGCCGAGATCGAGCAGCCCCGCGAAACCCACCACGATGTTCAGCCCGAGGCCGAGAATCACATAGATCAGCGCGAGCGTCGCGACGTCCACCGCGCCGCGCGAACCGAAGAACGGCCACACGAGCCCGACCGCGAGCAGCACCCACACGACCACGCGCTGCTGCTGCGCGCCCATCGCGGGCAGCGCCGGCAGCTTCACCGCCGATTTCGCGCGCACGAGCCACGGCTTGAACAACTGGAACAGGAACACGGCCGCGACCGCGATCCACACCGGCCGCCAGTGCGGCGTGAGCACGACCTGGTAGCCGTCGAGCTTCAACTGCAGCCCGAGCACGGGGATCGTGAGGATCGCCGTCAGGAACGCGGCGGCCATGGCATTTTTCAGCGCCTGGCCGAACGATGCGTCGGCGGCCGGGCGGCGAACGGAAATGACTGTACTCATCTGCGTCTCCGTCAAACCTTTTCGATGTCCGACTTGCCGAGCAGGCCGGTCGGGCGGAACAGCAGGATCAGCACGAGCAGGCCGAACGCGACGACGTCCTTGTACTCGGCCGGCATGTAGCCTGCGGCGAAGGTTTCGGCAAGGCCGAGCAGCACGCCGCCGAGCATCGCGCCCGGGATGCTGCCGATCCCGCCGAGCACCGCGGCGGTAAACGCCTTGATGCCCGCGACGAAGCCGATATACGGATTCAGCTTGCCGATCGTCAGCCCGATCAGCACGCCGCCGACGGCGGCCAGCATCGCGCCGAGCACGAACGTGAACGAGATCACGCGGTTCGTGTCGATGCCGAGCAGGTTCGCCATCTTCATGTCCTCGGCGCACGCGCGGCACGCCCGGCCCATCCGCGAATGCGAGATGAACAGCGTGAGCGCGATCATCAGCACGACCGTCACGCAGACGATCATCAGGCGCGAATACGGGATCGTCACGTCGAAGTCGCCGCCGAGATGGATGTCGAACGCGCCGGAGATCAGCACCGGCACGGACACGTCGCGCGCGCCCTGGCCGATCTGCACGTAGTTCTGCAGGAAGATCGACATGCCGATCGCGGAGATCAGCGGCACCAGGCGCGGGCCGCCGCGCAGCGGCCGATACGCGACGCGCTCGACCGCGAAGCCGTACAGGCCCGTGACGATCACCGACACGATCAGTGCGGCGCCGAGCACGAGCGGCAGCGGATAACCGGCGGAGACGCCGATCGCGGTCAGGGTCACGAGGCCCACGTACGCGCCGATCATGTAGATCTCGCCGTGGGCGAAGTTGATCATGCCGATGATGCCGTAGACCATCGAATAGCCGATGGCGATCAGCGCATAGATCGCACCCAGCGTCAGGCCGTTGACCAGCTGCTGGGCGAATTGCGGAAAGAAGTCAGTCATGTGCGGGAAGCTCCCGTTGGCGCTGGGTCGCATGCCGTCGCCGGATCACGGCGTTCGGCCGCGCGCAACGCACGGTGTCGTCTCGGGCCGCCCGTTGGCCGCGGAACAGCCAAATGCGCACGCGCTCCGCCCGGGTGACGGGCAGAGCGGGTGCGCGGGGCGGGTACTCCGTATTACTTGGCGGCGGTCTTCGTCGCGTCCTTGTGCCACGTGTACACGACGAACTTGAACGCCTTCAGGTCGCCCTGCGCGTCATACGACACCTTGCCGATCGGCGTGTCGAACGTCGTCTTGTGCATGTACGCGGCGACCTTGGTCGGATCGGTCGTCTTCGCTCCCGCGATCGCGTCGGCGATGATCTTCACCGCTGCGTACGACGGCATCTGGAACGGGCCGTTCGGATCGCGCTTCTTGTCCGCGAACGCCTTCAC
Organism: Burkholderia sp. DN3021; assembly: GCF_049805555.1. Lineage (NCBI taxonomy): Bacteria > Pseudomonadati > Pseudomonadota > Betaproteobacteria > Burkholderiales > Burkholderiaceae > Burkholderia > Burkholderia sp. DN3021. The sequence goes on from NZ_JBNCAB010000001.1 coordinate 40,230, forward strand.
GAGCGCCGCGTTGGCCGGGTCGGCCGAGAAGTCGGCCGGCAGCGTGACGAGCATGCCTTCCGAAGCCGGGCCGGCGATCGCCGTCACGTCCTTGTTGCCCACGCCTTCAGGGCCCATGAACGTGGCCTTCACGCCCTGCTCGCGCGCCTGGCGCATCAGCAGGCCCATTTCCGGGTGGTAGCCGCCGAAGTAGACGAAATCGACGCCTTGCGACTTCAGCTTCGTGACGATCGCCGAGTAATCCGAATCGCCGGCGTTGACGCCTTCGAACAGCACGACCGGGATCTTCGCGGCTTCGAGGTCCTTCTTCACCGACGACGCGATGCCCTGGCCGTACGACTGCTTGTCGTGCAGAACGGCGACCTTCTTCGGCTTCACGTTGTTGATGATGTAATGCGCGGCGGCCGGGCCTTGCTGGTCGTCGCGGCCGATCGTGCGGAAGATGAAGTGGCGCTTCTTGCCTTCGGTCAGCTGCGGCGTGGTGGCCGACGGCGTGACCATCACGATGCCTTCGTTCTCGTAGATGTCGGACGCGGGAATCGTCGAACCCGAGCACACGTGGCCGATCACGTACTTGATCTTCTGGCTGACGATCTTGTTGGCGACGGCGACGGCCTGCTTCGGTTCGCATGCGTCGTCCATCATCACCACTTCGAACTTGTTGCCGCCCGCGCCGCCTGCCGCGTTGATCTGCTCGATCGCGGTCAGCGCGCCGGCCTTCACCATGTCGCCATACTGGGCGACCGAGCCGCTCATCGGACCAGCGATGGCGATCTTCACGGTTTCCGCTTGCGCGGCGGCGGCGCCCGCGGCGAACAGCACGGCGGCGACGGAAATGGACGTAAGACGGGACAGCGTCATCTGGGAGCTCCTCGATGTTGTTTAGTCATACGGGCAAAGGCGGCATGACTTGCGCAATCGAACAGCACCCGGGGCGAGGACATGGGACACGCCCGAGACACAGAGAAGACGGAACTCCAGCGGAATGTTGCGTAGCGGGGCCCGGCTCTTGCAGTCCCCGAAGGGGACGTCTGGTTCGGAAAGACATCGTGATGCGTCTTGCATTGCGCAAGCGTTTCGCCTGCCCCGCTTGCCAAATCGCTTGATCGGAGGGATGGTCCGACAGCCGTTGGCAAGGCAGCCGAAATTATATGGGCGTTTTTAAATCGTCTGTCAAAAATGCCGGTCGAGTGAGGGAAAACACGTAGGGATGGGGTGGCGGTCGGTAGCAATGACGGCGCAACCTCTGGGGGATCGAGAACGTTTGCTGGGGGTGCAATTTGGTTGCTATCGGGGTGGCTTTTCTGGCGCTGTGCCTTGTCGGGATTGAGATCGGGGGATAGGCGATCTTGCGCGGCTTGTGTCGGGGTGGGTAAAGGGTCGCATCGTCGTGGTTCAATCGACTGATGATTGGTTTGGTTGGCACCATTGCCGTGCGTCGGGTGGAGCGCCTCAAACCTACTGTTTGCCGACGGTTTTCGTCTTCACGAAAGGCAATTGTTAATAATGTGAAATAATACGGATTCGCTTCTGCAATCCAGCCAGCCCTCCTCCGAGCCGCGTCCGCCGCGCCTCGTAGCCGCTTCAGAGCCGCTTCGACGGCCGTCCGTTGCCCAGCCGCCAGCCAGTGATCTGCCGTTTTTTTCAATGCACATCACCTGATTTGGATCGCTGATGAATCATCCCTTCCGTCTTACTTCCGCCGCCGCGTTTGCGTGTGCGCTTTCTGTTTCCACCTCCGATGCGTCGGGCCGCGATGCGCTGGCCGATCGGTCGGCAGGTGCCAATGTGTTTCGCTCCGAGCGGCGTGCTGCTGCTCGTGATGACGGGCATGCGGCACGTATGAACCGTCGCCGCGTGCAGTATGCGGCGCCCGTGGAGCGTAGTCCGTTCGATACGCCGGATACGCGGCCGCTGCGTGTGTCGGGCGATAGGCTTGAGGCACCGCCACCTTCGTCGGAGCATGAACCCGATTTGGTGTTGCCCGCGAATCGCGTCGCGCTCGGCACGGGTGGCAGCGATAGTCTTGGTCGGGCGTTGCCTGGATACGAACAGCGCGAGCAGAACTGGAATGAATACCTGCGGGCCAACGGCTCGTGGCCGGCTGGCAGTGGCGGCTCGCATGCGCCGCAGCGCCCGTACGATGCCGCACGTGGTCCGCACGGCGCGCCTAATCCGTTTGATCCGTCTGTGCCGCAACCTGAAACGCGCACGTTCTACGACAACGGCGCGGGCACGCATTGCACGGCAACGGGTGGGGCCGGGACGTCGCGGTCGTCTTGAAATATCGCCTGGTGATGCGCTGGAGCGGCTCAAACCAGGCCCCCCCCCCGCCCCCCGCCCCCCCGCCCCCCCCCGCGGCCGCATCTTGCGGCGTTGCCTTTTACAACTGCGTGATGATCAGCCGGCCAGGCTCAATAACGATTTGCGCCTTTCGGCCCGGGACAAAACACGCATCGTTGATCAGCCACATTCCACCAATCTTCATGTACGGGTAGAACTTCTCCGGCTTGAGGTCCGTTTTCGGCGTACCCCACATTTCCTGGATCGTTACGAAACGTTCCGTCTTCGGTGGTCGTGCTTTATGATTCGGCTTAGCCATGGGCAACTCTCGGATAGTTGGCTGTGGTTAGCGGGTCGTGAGTGTTGGTAGCACTTGCGGCCCGCGCTCGTTTACTGCGGCGGTTTTGATGGTTTGGATTCCTCCTTTGTTGGTGGTTCGGTGGAAACAAGGTTTTGACGTTTGAATCAGGGCGACGGCGTCTCCATCCACGCGCGCGATCATCATCGCTGGACATTGCCTATTAGACAGTGTTCGTTGCTTGGGCACACGTTAGCCGTTGGTTATAGGCACGCAACGAGGTCAATACTCATGGTCATTGTGAGCGCTGATGGTGAACGTGGATCTGTCACAGTGAGTGACTGATCAGAACTTGACGATTCGAAACAATTCGATTGAATCGGACGAACTGTATGAGTTCGTCTCGATGCCGATGCGACTGCTCAATCTTTGTTGTCGTGCGGGGGCACCGGAAATTGCTTACGGATGGTGTCCGATTTCGGCATCTCACTCAGACCGATCTCGACCCGTTTCTGTCTTTCGAAAAACCGGAAAGCCGCCGTCCAACTTACTCGATAACCGGCAACTTTGCTGACGGTCCGGTTGACCAAGAGATTAGCCAACAAGAGCGCCGCCTCGAAGAAGAATGTTTTCAGGAGTATTGCTCACGGCTGTTTTCAACTGAAGTGCCTTGTATAGCATTACTTCGCGACGAATATCCACATCTTCGAGTTCCCATCTGGGATCCCTGCAATATGTCTCGTAGAGATAAACTTCTGTCATCGTGTCCAAGAGAAGAAACAGTCGAATGCAGTTTTCCCTCGTCGCAAACGTTGTATCGCGAAGAAGATGGGCGGCTTGATGGCGATTGAATTCCGCATACGCTGTGCCGCGCCGAGAGGGCTGATAGAGATGGTCGTTAATAATTCTGTCACATGCTCTGCAAAATACGTCATGAAACAAGGGATTTCCTGGACATGGCTGTCGAACATGGGAGGCACCAAAGAACTTCCGAATTTCCTCAAATTCTGGCTTATCACCATTACCTTGATATCCAGACCATCTAAGAATTATCCCCTCGATCACTGGAACAAGAGTCAGGTACGCGCTAGCAAAATTCCCTCGGTAATAGCAAAGCGTCGCCGCCTCGACGAGGTTGGAAAATTCCTTAAAGACTGAATAGTGGCGTATTCTACCGATATTCTGCAACGCTCTTACTCTTGGCTCCAAAGTCATGCCTTCAATCAGGAGCAGTAGCTGATTCTCGCTTTGCGGCATTTGGGATAACAGGAGTGAGGCTGTCGTAACGTCAGACTTTGTAGCCAAGGTTGGCAGACACACTGCATAGATACATAGCCGGTCATTCAATTTCAGAATCTCGCCTATTTCCTCATTCGAGGTAATGCCTATATTTCTCTCCTTCGCATCCTCTTTCCGTTTCTTGCGAGCAATTTGAAGGTGAAGAGAATACGCCTTCGCACTGATTCGGAACCAGTCATCGTCGTCGGCTGCGATTTCTTGCCTGACTAACGAAACTTTCTCTCTCGAAGTAATGCGCGAAATGGCGAGCCTTGCTTTTTCGATGGTCTTCATTAGGCAACGTCTTATGGGAACACCTATATATCCGCCGATTGTCGGCGATCCTATAGGATGTGTCGAGCGTCCTCAACCGCCGACTGCAGCCCGACGCGATCGACCGAGTCGACCCGAAGCGGACCTTCGCCGGGCAGAATTCGGCGCCTGGAAGCGGCCGTTCGGGGCCGAAGATCACAAAAGAGTAGACTTTTTCGCGTGCGGGTGAACCATGTTAACGCGTGAAAAACCACTCCATAAATTCTTCGGCAATCTCCGGCGTCATTTCGAGAGTTGCCTCAGCTAGCTTCGGTTGTCCCTTTGCGACGGCTACTGCCGCAAGCATGCATATGACTAGAGTCTCATCGCACGCTCGTTCAGATACGGCGGCAACAAGCGACGGTAGCTGTGCAAGTGACGAAAAATAGGCTGATTCAAGGTCGGCCGGAACTTGAGTCGCATTCTTGGCACGACAAATTTCAACCCACGTTGGAAACTGAAAGTACGAATGATCCGCTATTTCGGGTGCAGAAGCCAGAGCATGCACTACATGAGGGACTGCTGCAAATGACGCGTCGTATACATCGCCTTGATGCGCCAAAGCACTCCACAGCGAGAACCAAGGTTCCGAATTGTTAGCGGAGGTTGGCACGCCGTCGAGCTGCCTCAATAGGGCAGGAATGTTACTGGCATTACCATACGCGTGCTCAAGTTGTGCCCAACGGGGGCTGTCAAGATCGATCATCGCTTTGATTTTTCATGCGTTTGAGGTGTCACCCGTGTGGACGAATTTTCTCGATACCGGGATATGCAGAACTCAAACCATAGCACCAACCGATGCCGGCGAAATAGGCGCTCTCACGCATGGAGATATGCAGCGCTTGCGGACGTTCGTTCTTTTCAATCGGCCACTAGATAACGGGCTTGGCCAACCGTCTTCGCAACAACAGATGACCGGAAATCGGACGTTGATCAATGGCGGCTCCTGGACGTTCGCCGACCAATACGGCAGTAGCCATTCCGAAGCGACAGTAACTACCTTACAGCGCTACCTGGACTTCAATCCTCGTCTTCGACCCAGAGACACCCGGACAGTAAGGCACCGATTACGAGGACCCCTGCGTCGAACGTCGCGTCGGTAACCGAACACCAGTTGTTGGTGAAGTACTGAGCTTGAACGCCGAATTGGTCAAGAAATTCTGCTGTCAACTGTTCCGCCTGAGCCACGGTCATTAACTCCGCGCGGTACGCTTGATCGCGATGTAGCACCTCAGCAATAAAATAACGCGCCGTACTTTCATCGATTTCACGGTAACAGGCGTCGTCATCGCGCAACTCGAACGCTTTCGCTACAGAAGCGGGACTGGGTGCCGGAAACGGCAAAACTCCGCAGCGTACGACGCCGCAACCACGCAAACGCCTAATGTCTTCGTTGATTCCCAAGGTATTCCTCTTCGGTTTGAAGAAATTGCCGACGATCTGCTCCCGCCTGTCGACTGATCGCAACTGGCCGAACTGAGGCAGAGTGAGGACAAAGGGGCGCGGCGAACTTCCGGCAGGTCTGCTGTCCCCAGGGGCTCACGCCTCTGTTATATAGCGGCTTCCGATGCCTGCTGCCGCATCTTGAAGTGAAGCCTTTTAGCCCCTTGGGACTCTGCCGAACTGGCTTCCCGAGCTACGGACTGAAACTGGATTGCGATCTCCGAGTAACGCTTGGTGAGCCACGACGACACCGGTGTGTTCTGCATTAGGCGCGCAACATATGTGACCGCAATCGGTGTTGGAGTACGGGACGTTGGCCATTCATTTCAAAACTGACGATCTACTTTAACGACGCAAGGTGGATCCTCTAGCATGAAGCGATTAACGAAATCCGGCAAGGATTTGGTTATTTTCGTTAGACCTCACCACCTCAACCACACCCCAAATATCGCTTCATAATATTCTCATCGAACGACTTATTTCCGGACACTTTGCCTCTAAGCAAATAATCAACATCGAGCCCATCCAACCCAATACCATTTCTCTTCGCCGCAAAAATAATTGTCAGAAACGGGTAAGAATAGTAATTTGGATTATCCATTACATCCCAAACCAATCCAGACTTGACCTCCACCACATTAACTACCCTCGGCAAATAAATATTTACCACCTTTTCACACATCCATCGACATGTCGACTCGATCCCAACCTCATCCCGCGGCAAATCAACTGCCCCACCGATATTCGGCGAAAACGACTTTACTTTCTCCATGGATGTATTCATCGCAAAAACCAGACCCGTCGGTATCTTTGGTTTGTATGGAGGATTGCTGTTTTTATAAAAACCCTGAAGATCAGAAGAATCACCAGCAGCAGAAAGAATATAACCGTTTGAATTTTTAAGGAATCTGAATCCGATGCGCCCGTTCCCCACACCTTCCCGGTCGACAATAATCTCACTCCTTGATACTTTGATGCCACTCTCGCCTATATTTTCCTTGAGAGTTTCTTGCAATCTCTTTTCAAATATCTTCTTTAATTCCACACCCATCTTGCATACCTCAATATTTCAATGCACGGAATTTTAAATCATACGAAATACCACGCACCCCAAGCACCTCACCTTCTACTCGATGTCATTTTGTTCGTTATAGCGAATAACTACAGGCTGTGAAGACGCCCCTGCCTTCGTCATTGGCTTCCGCAGTCCGAGGTGCTCGTCTTCTGCAACCTGAGCTAGCTCCGAAGTGATAACGCCAAAATAGTGACAAATGTCATTCCAGTCGCCGTCGAAATCGACGGTTGGGCAGTTGCCTAACTCCGCCCCCCCTCTCCATGTGAGGTGAATTATCGAGTAACGCCCCGACTCTTCAGTGTGAGCACATAGGACGTCATCGTTACCGGTGGCATGTGCTATCACTTTCAGCTTGTACCCATGAAATGGATGGCTCGAATGAAGCTCAGTTTCAAGCTCCGCCTGCATTCGCTCGTGGTCAAAATCACATTCCGAGTGGGGGCGCGCAAATTCGCACCAATCCTCTGGCAACGTCAAGTTGTTCTGTTGTTCCATAAAGCCGACTCCCAACCAAAGCTCAACTGATGGCGACAATGAAAGGCACCTCGCAATACGCAATTCCACTCACGTGGCTTCGCGGCGAAGCGCGTAATTTATATATTTTTAGTGGCGGACAGGGTCTATTCATCTCAAAACTGAAGACCCATCCTAACTTCACGACGCGATCTGCGGCATCGCGTCCGCGCCAGCAGCTACCCGCATGGATTCAATTCATTGGGAGCTCACACCTCTCATTCGCATGAAATCACAATTGTATCGGCTTATACGAGAGCATTTTATCGACAACCTCCTCCAACGACATGTTTTCGTATTTTTTCTGAAAAATGTAATCCATTGCATATGGATCCATCACATTCTTATTCAAAATCTCGATATCAGACTCAGCCTCCTCATCGGAGGCGTAGTTTGATTCCCTCATCCTGCCAACCAAAACAATCAACTCATCTCGACTCATCATTCACTCTCTCAATAATGATATGCAGGGTCCAGTACTTCAGCGTGATATCTAGGTGTTACGATACGCAAGTTGTCCATATCATAAACACCTCCACCATGCTGAATCGGCTCTATATGATGGAGCACATATGAGGTATTTTTACCCACCCCCTGAGTAACTGACGCCTTTGGAGCCAACCCATTAGCCATTCTCGATACATTGGATTTCGAAAATTGACTACTCAAATCGGGATCCATCGAAACCTCCTTCCAGAATTCCGATCTAAAATGATCGAAATCTCTAAAGGAGCGTCCCTTCATCTTGTTTGCAATCGATTCTGGAAAGGCGCCAGCATTCCCATGGGTGCCGCGCAACCATCTTCCAGGAGTCACTTTACGCCCAGTCCCTGTTGCCTGGCCCGGCCCGCACCTTAAGCCCCACGGGTCAACCCAGCTTACCGGGTTCGGCGCGTACATATGGAGATTGATGCCGCCAGCGAGCCCAATCGGATCATGCGTGATGAACCGCCCGATATCCGGATCGTAGTACCGAAACGTGTTGTAGTGCAGTCCCGTCTCACGATCCAGATACTGCCCCTGGAAACGCAGATTCTGTGGTCGCGGCACGTGAGTTGGTGCCGGCGCCAACGCTTGCACATTTCCCCACTCCGGTGTTGGCAACTGCGGCGCCCGCGCGATCCACTCCTCCTGCACCGCGTTACCCCAAACCTTGTAGCGGGCCTGCCAGATCAACTCTCCGTCTGCGTCGGTTAACTCCTCCGGCAACCCCGACACATCGTTGTGGAAATAGTAGACCGCATCCCTTCCATCGGCATCGTTAGCCGCCGGCTTGCCCTGATCGATCCGTGCGAGCGGCACATAGCTATTGGCCTCGTACAAGTACGTCAGCGCTTCCTCACCCTGGCGATCGTGATACGTCTCCTGCACGAGCCGCATGCCGTCCCACAGGAAATCGGTACTCGCGTAACCGCCATTGAGCTTACGAATCCGGCGGCCGAACGCGTCGTATTCGAAATGCGTTGTCGCGATGCCGAGACGGTCCTTCGTCACGACTGTCTTCAACTGACTCCAGTCGTCGTATTCAAGAACCAGCTCTTTCGCAGGCCCGTGACCGCTCAGCTTGCGAACCAGCCGTCCATACGAGTCGTACTCGAAGCGCTTGTCCTCGAACATCTTGAGCCGGTTGTGCTCGACGTAGCCGCCAGGGTGATCGCTCGACACCAGGTTGGCCGCCGCGTCCCAGCGAAACACTTCAGACGGCAATCCCGGCCCTGCCGCCTGTTCAATCCGACCAGTCGGGTCATATTGATAGCTCGTCGTGCCGTGACGCTGATCCCGCTTCTGGATCACGTCGCCCGCTGCATCGTATTGCCACTGCTTAGCAAGCAGATCGTCAGCCGCCCGGCCTCGCTGCGCAGCGTGCCGCGCACGACGCCCAACCGCGTCATATCCGAAATGACTGGTCAGCTTGCCCTGCGTTCGTAGCACCTCCCGATGCAGATCATCGCGTTCTATGTCGGCAACTGCAGCACCGTCAAAACGGATCTGGTGCACGTGTCCCGAGCCGTAATGCAGCCAGTCGATCGTGCGCTCGCCCGAGATTGTGGTGCTGACACGGTTGCCAAGCTCGTCGTACGTATGCGCGAGCCAGCCGGTCGGCGTGTATTCCTCGAGAACCGCTCCGCGCGCGTCGTATTTCAAGCTGACCCGATTCTTCAGCGACGGGCCACGAGCTGCCAGCGTGTACAACTCGGCAGATGCGATTCGGCTCGCCTTGTCGTACAGATACTCACAACGCTCATGCGTCGCTTGCTTCGCCGTCAGTCGCCCGATCGCGTCGCGCTCGTATCGCGTCTCGATCTGCCCATCCCGTACGATCGTGCCTTGCCCGCACACATCGTATTCGTACGTGCGCTTGTGGCCATCGAGGCCGATCTGCGCGGAAACCAGATCGCGACGGTCATACTGAAAGCGATACGCCTCGCGATTTTCGTTGGTCAGGCTCGCGAGCCTGAACGCATCGTCGTAACCGAACCGCACGACACGATTAGCCGCGTCCGTCCGTGACAGCAGCAAGCCGCGCGGATTGAGTTCGTAGCGCGTGCTGCGCTGATTCGCGTCAACGACCTCGACAAGACGCCCGGCCGCGTCGTATCGGAACATCTGACGCGCGCCATCGGCCGTTCCGATCCCAGTGACCCGCCCCATCGCATCCGCTTCGTACACGGTAGACTGGCCCGCCGCATCGGTCACACGCGCAAGCGCGCCACGTGCGTCATACCCGAACCGCGTGACCTTGCCGGAACAATCGGTATACGAAGTCAGCTGCGCACGGCCATTCCACTCGAGGAACTTGTAACCGCCGCGCGCGTCGCGAATCGTGTGCACCAACCCACGCTCATCCCGGTGATACTCGGTCGCGAAGCCTGCCGGATCGCGCGTCATCGTCAGGTTGCCGCGATCGTCGTAGCGGTAGATCCAGCGCGAGTTGGCCGGATCGGTTTCCGCGACAGGGAGGTCGTAGTAAGCGTTCCACTCGGTCCGCTCAACCTGCCCGAGCGCATCGATGCGCTGCGTCTGGCGCCCCCGCTCGTCATATTCGAAGCGGGTCGTATGCCCTGCCGGATCGGTCGTACTGACCAACTGCCGCATCGCATTCCACTCGAATTTCCAAACGTGGCCTTCCGCATCCGTATGGCTCGTCGGCTGCTGATCCTCGTTCCACGTCCAGTGCGTAACGCGACCGATCTGGTCGGTGATCGTCACCGTACGCTGAACAAGGTCCGCATTGAACGTGTACGTCTCACCGTCATCGGTCCAATGGCGCACGACACGCGCGTCGCGGCCGACGCCCTGCCACGCATAAAAGCACTGCAGGCCGCCGCGCAACGTGTGCTGGACCATCAGTCCGTGTTCGTATGCGAAGCGTCGCCCGGTGTGGCCACTGCGATCGGTAACGGCCACCAGTTCGCCGGCATCGTTGTACGCATAACGCACCAGCGTGTCGGGTTGCTCACCGTCCACGCCACGAGTCAGCTCGATCGTGGCAATGCGTCGAGGGTGCGACTCATCGTAGACCAGCGTCAGCATGCGCCCAGCGCTGTCATGCAGCCGCGCAGGCCGCACAACCTCACCAGACGCTTCTTGCTCCACCTCAATCCAGTTACCGTTGCGATCCTCAAGACGCCACAGCTTGAGCGTCTCGCTGTCCGCATCGGTACGGGCACGGCCGAAATCGCGATACATACCGTCGACCGTCTCAACCACATAGTGACCGCCGGCAGTACATATCAGGTAAATGCCTTCGGGAACGCTGAAATGGCTCTCACCCGGCGGCACGGCCGGGAACACGATGTCGCGGCCCTGCTCGTCCCAATACGTGATCGACGTGACCTCGCCATGTTCACACGCAAGCCGCAGCTCGACGCTGATCGGCACGCTCCAGCCCGGCCCGAACAAACTGTCAGCACGATCATCATGGCTGCTGTAAAAACGCCGCCACACGATCGGCAGCGGCCCGGGCAATGTGAAGTCGGTATCGTCCGTGCCGTCGAGAAACTTGCCGCCGGTAATCACGTTGACCGGGTGACCGGCTGACGGCCTCGCCAAACTGCCGAGCCACGTGCCGAAGGCACCGGCCGCAAAATTGATCGCGAGGCAAGGCAGCTTGCCTTTCAGAAACTGCCCCCAACTCATCTTCCCGCGGCCACAAACCGCCAGCGCAATACCGAGCGCCGCGCCCAACCACCCGAGCCGGCTCGCCGACTTGACGTCCCGCACCCTCTGCGTACCACCGCCGATGAAAACGTTATCGGAACCCTCAGCAATCGTCCCGTCGCAAGTCGTCTTGTCGCCGACGCGCGCGGCCGGATGATCGTTGATGTAAACGCTCCCCGACCCATCGGCAATCATCTGCGGGCTGGAGTGATCCAGGCACGCGACGGTATCGAGATCCCCCGGCCGCGCCGCCCGCGCGGCCGCCTTGTTATTGACATAAACGTTCCCCGAACCGCTGGCGATCTTGCCTTTGATCTCGGGTGGCGCGATCGAGTCGGCCAGCGCCTTGGCGCCGTCGTCGATGGCTTCATTCATGCCGCTCGCTTCCATCAGCGCGCCCGAGCCGACCGCCACGCCCACGCCGATCGCGATCACGAGCGGCGTCGCCAACCCTGCCGTGCCGATTTCGAGCGCGGCCAGGCCGACGAACACGAGCCCCTCCATCGCCTCCGCCACCAATGCGCCGACAACGGCACCGCCGATCACCGACCCGACCGTGCCTGCAAGCTCACCCCAGAACGACGTGTGCTGGATCGGGTCTTCGAAGCGCGCGGCCGCGAAGTGTTCCGTGCTCACGACGCGTCACCCGGTCCGAGCAGGGTCGGTCGAGCCGCGCGCGGCTGGAAACTGGCGAGCATACGATCGGCGATCGCCTGCTGCTCTTCGGTCAGCGGTGCCGCGCTGGTCAACGTCATCACCAGCACGCGGCCGGCGTCGTCCGACGGAAACATGGTCTGCAGTTGATGCCAGAGCCGGCCATCCCGCTCGAGCGTGGAATCGATCTGGATGCCCGAACGGCCCGCCACCGTCACTGCCCGGCGCGCCTTCTCGGTAAGCATCTTCGCATCGCGCGACGCCACTTCCCATTCGCGCGCGACGAACGCATCGATATCTTCCCCGTCGCGCAGCCGCCCACGGGCGATCACGAGGTTGAGGCCGCCGGGGCCGGCGTTCATCACGAGGATGTTGACGGTGCGGTCGAACGCCGCGTCCGGCAGTTCGAACGTGCCTTCGTGGATAGCGTAGTGCATGGTTGTGTTCGTGTTATTTGTTGAGATCGATGCGCTGGCCGTTGACCATCACGCCGTCGTCGGTCATCAGGATCACCGAGCCCTTGTGCTCGAGGCGAATGCCTTCGGGCGCAAGCGAGATCGAGCTGTCCTGCACCTTCAGCAGGATGCCGCGCTCGGCCACGTAGACCTGCGTGCCGCCGCCCCCGTCCTTGGCAGGCGTCGTCACCTCGACGGTGGTCGCGGTCGTACTGCGCTTCTCGGCGATCGTCTCGGTCAGGTTGCCCTGCGGAATCTGCTTTTCTTCGCTACCGGTCGCCACCAGGACGGTACGCATCGGCCCGAACACCTTATGCGTCTCGTTGTTCTCGACGACGGTGTTCATGTCCTTCTGCGCGTGCATGAAGAATTCCTGCATGCCGTTCGTGTCGGTCATGCGGATCTCGTTCGACCCCTGCCCCTTGTGCGTCTGGCTCTTGATCCCCATCGTCTGGCCGGCGGCACCGTGGTACGGGTTGCCCTGCTCGCCGTTGAACACGCGGCCCACGATCACGGGGTTATCCGGATCGCCCTGATTGAACGCCACGAGCACTTCCTGCTTGATCCGAGGAATCGCGGCCGCGCCCCAACCGTCGCCCGCCCACGGTTGCGACACGCGCACCCACATCGAGTCGGATCCATCCTTCTTGCCGCGCCGGTCCCACGGGAAGTTCACCTTCACGGCGCTCCCGTTGGTGTAGATTTCCTCGCCCTTGGGGCCGACGACGATCGCCGACTGCGTGCCATGAATCACCGGTTTCGGCGTGGCGCGCGGCGCACGATACGGAATCTTCTTCGGCAGCAACGCGAAGCTGTTGCGGTACGGCAGTTTTGCGCTGTGCTGCGTGTAGTCGTTCACCGCCTCGTGACGCACGTGCAGGATCACGTATTCCTGGTTGTTCTCGAGGACCGGGTGATTCGCCACGTTGACGGCGCCGGCGGTGGTCATGCGCCACGCGTAGCCGCCGCCGGTATAGCGATGGGCCTGCGCCTCCTCGGCCTCCATCGCATACGGGCATAACGATTGCCGTCGTCGCCGTGGTCGTACAGCGACTGGTGCTCGAACCGCTCGGTCGAGTCGAGCCGCGCGTGCTTGAGGTTCTGCGGGCCGGCTTCCACCAGCATCAGCGGCGACGACGGGTTCTGATGATTGAAGTCGCGGAACGTGACCTTGCCGACACCGAAGCGCCGGCCTTCGTGCAACTGGTCGATGCCGCTGTCCTCGCTCGCTTCGGTGGCAGCGAACGGCACGGTCGCCAGCCCGTCGATCGGGCGGAACAGCAAATTCGTGTCGCCGATCACGAGAAAGTGCTTGTCCTTCTCGTAGCGGTGCGTCCAGACCAGCCCTTCCTGCTCCATCAACCGCGCGCAGAAGTTGTAGTAGGACTCCTGGTACATCACCACGTATTCGAGCGGTTTCTGGCTCGTCCGGATGTCGAACACGAAATCGGAAAACCCGTGTTCCTGGAAAATCTCGGTGAGGATGTCCTGCGCGGTCTTGTTCTGGAAAATCCGGCAGTCGGTCGAGCGCGTCAGGAACCAGAACCACGGCACCGCCGTCAGGTGGTACTGCGTGACATTGCCGGGATTGCCGGCCCGGTCGAACGACGCAACGTAGCCGTCGAAGTAACGGTCGTTCTCGCCGGCACCCGACGCAACGACGCGTTCGAGCGTCGACAAGCGCGCCTGCTGATCGAATCGAATCTTGACCTGCTGGCCGATCAGGTCGTCGGGGCGAAGGTCGTGGCGATGCGACAGCAGGTCGAGGTGGATTTCCGGCAGCCGGTTCACGTATTCGTCGACGACGGCGGCGCTGACCAGCAGCACGTCCGGGCCGAGCGGCGTGTCGAGCGTGACGTAGCGATTGAGCTGGGTCAGGCGCGCGGGGTTGGCGGCGCCGTTGATCGCTTCGGCAACCGCGCCGGGCGTCTTGTCCATCAGCGAGAAGCCGGTTTGCGCGAGTTGCAGCGCACGCTGGACGGTGTCGACGTGCCCGGCCAGGCCCGCGAGCGGCCCGACGCTTCCGGCAACACTCGAGGCGACCGGGCCTGCCAGGCCGCCGAGCGCGCTCAAGGAGCCGAGCGCGCTGCCGCCCAAACCATTGGGAATACCCCCGTTCGGAGCGAAACTCATTCTTGTTCCTTGCTTGTGATCTCAGGTTCCGTGGGCCGGCTGGCCGGCCCGAAGCCCCGTTAATGTAGGACAAATTCCGACCGCGCGAAAGGCACCCGCAAACGTTTCCGTTCGCGCCCCGAAAATCGAAAAAACTAGACCAGCGGCTGGACACCGGGGCAGGGTTGGCCGCGGCGCAGCACCGCGCCGGTTTGCGCTGAAAACAGCACAATCTGCACGAAACTTGTTACAGGCACGTGCGGTGCGAAGCATCTCTCGAGGACGTGCGCGAGCCCGCCAAGACTGAACCCGGCGAAACGCTGCTCATCAACCACCAACCGCACTTCGAGCCCCTGCACGAACGCCGACGCCGGCTTGCCGGGCAGCCAGCGCCGAACGCGCGCGGTCGACAACGAGACGAGCGCATCGAAGCGCCGCCCGGCGTCGACCGAGGATTCCGCCCAGCGGGCGCAGAGCCGCGTCAGTTGGGCCAGACCGCCGTTGTCCAGGCGAATCGCCTGCGGCACGAGCAAAGACAATACATTCCACAGCTCTCCGTAGCGGAAAGCGGGCGGCCGGCTCCGGGTCGGCCGGTTCAGCAGCGCGATCGTCCCCACCGGATCGCCCGCGCCCAACGCCAGTTCGCGTTCCCGCATTCCGGACAGGTCGCCCTGGGTACAGGACAGCCGGATCGCCAGTTTGCGACGCCCGGGATCGGCAGGTTGGCCGTCCCGGTCGATCAGTCCCAGTTCGACGCCATGGAGGAGGTCTGCAGTCTCGTCCGGGGACGGTTTCTCGCCCGCCTCTTTGGCCTGGGGATCGACGGGCTTCTTCGGCGCCCGCCGGGCCTCGTCGCGCAACACGGTCCAGTACAGCCCCGGATGGGTGCCCATGCCGTGCTGCAGCGAATGGAACGGTGCCAGGATCGACGTATCCGCGTCGGAAGTCTGACGAACCGTGTCGATCGACCAGATGTTCGTCTGCGATGCGTTTTTCTGCGCAAGCGGCTTCACCGGGTAATACGCGCAACCGGGACGAGTCTCGATCGGCTCGGCGGCATCCGGGAAAAGGTTGATTACGGGCGTACAAAATAAACGTACATGTTCGGCGGTCGCGGCGGCCAGGCGTTGCGCGCGATGAGAGTCCGGATGCACGCCCGCGATCGCCAGGTGCAGCGCGACGCGACGACTGCCGCCGGCGGCCCGCTTGAGTGGGCGTATGTCGAGGTCGACAAAGTCGAAACGTTCCGGAACGGCGCAGTACTCCATCAGCAGGTGAAATGGCCCGAGGGCATCGTCATGCGGTATATCGAGCAGCGCGTCGATTGGCTCGAGGCCGACGGCCGTGAACGGCATGTTCGGGAGACGCTTCCAGCGCCCGGAATCGTCCGTCCCGACGAAACCTCGCACGGCAAGAAGCAAGACGGCGTCCGTGAGTGCCGCGACGATCTCGCGCGCGCCCGTGAAGTGCAGACGCAACCGGTCCGGCACGATCGCGAACGTGGCTTCCGTCGAAGTCAGCGCAAACGTGACGGTCAGCAAACCGGAAGTTTCGGCGGGTAACGCGGCGTCTCGCGGCGCGATCGCCGACGTCGCATAACGCACCGCCGAGACGGTCAGCGGCACAATCGTGACTTCGTCCGTCATGCGAAATACTTCCCGGCCGACCGGTGCGATCAGTTGCTCGCCGCGCGGGATGACATGGGGCCCGGTCCGTTTGCCGGTCAGGTCGCCATGAAATTGCGCAATCGCGCAGGAAGGAAATGAACGCAGGAACGCGCCGTGCAATGTCTCGAGAAGGCCGTGCGTAAACGCGGGCACATCATCCTCGAGGCGGACGTCGTGAGACGACGACATCAATGCGAACGACTGCAACAGACGTTCGACGTGCGGATCGTCGGAATGCTCGCCCGTGATCGCCAGGCGAGCGGCGATTTTAGGAAAACGCTGCGAGAACGTCTGCATCGAACGACGTAGCAGCGCCATCTCGCGTTCGAAGTGCGGGAGCAAATCCTTGGGGTCGATGGCCATACACGTTCCGATCGTCGCCGCGTTCGCCAAACGGCGATGCGGAGTTCAAAAAATCGAGCGGAACGATTCTATTCGGGCAACTGAAAATCTCGTTTCGAATTTATCCAGCGGCCTCCGGTCTTCAATCAACGCTTCAGCCAATGATCCACCCCACATGCCGCGAACATAAAGGCCAGCTGCTTGTGGGCAAGCGCTCGGGTGTCTGCGTGTCAATGATGGCAAACAGTTACAACTGACCACACCATGAAATTCCGATATCCGCGCTTTCAGCAGCATGGCTGAGCAGCTTGCGTGTCGGCAGACGACCCACGCGCAATCGTTGCGTACCAGTGTGCGACGCCCCCCTCACCGCGGCGAAACCACAATCGCCGCCCGCCGATTCTGCGCCCTCCCCGCCGGCGTCCGGTTATCCCCCACCGGATCGCGCTTCCCTTTCCCGACGATCGCAATGCGCTTCGCATCGAGCCCGACATCGACAAGCTCGATCGCCACGACCTCGGCTCGCCGCCTCGACAACTCGAAGTCGTAATCGTCCGCCCCCTCCCCATCCGAGTACCCATAAACCCGAACCCCGTTAATCTCTGCCGACTTGAGCGTGCGCCCGATCCTTTCGACGATCCGCCGCACATCCGGCTTGAGGTTATAGCGATCGAAATCGAACAGGATCGGCCCGGCCGAGCCGAACTCGAAACCCTGTTCGGTCTCCTGGAAACCGGCCGACTTGAGCGTCGTGACTTGCGTCTGCGTCAGCCCACGATGAAGCGGCGGTGTCTTGCAGCCCCCCAGCAGCAAACACAGCAGCAGCAGCGCGCTCGCGACGCACATCCGCCCCACGCTCGCGGGAAAAGAGTTGTTCATTTCGCATCCCCTTCGAGTGCGCCCGCATTGGGCGCACTTTTTGTCATCCGCTGCCGCGGCCTCGCCCGCAGCGCGAAGCGATCAATCAAACCGGTCCTGCGACTCCTTCGGCCAACTGCCACGATCCTGGCCGAGCACGCTTGGCCCGGTACATTGCCGCATCCGCCGCGCGCAGCAAGCCGCTCGCGTCCGACGCATGGTCGGGATACAGCGCAATGCCGACACTCATCATGGTGGCCACCATGCGGCCGTCGGACAACTCGATCGACGGCGCCATACCGGACAATATCTCGTCGGCGATGCGACACACGCTGCCCGTTTCGCGTGCTGCCGCCAGCATCACCGCAAATTCGTCGCCGCCCAGGCGGGCGACCAGATCGGACTCGCGCACCTGTGCGCGCAGCCGCGCCGCGATGCCGACCAGCACCGCGTCGCCGGCGTCGTGGCCGAGGCAATCGTTGATCTCCTTGAAGCGGTCGCAGTCCAGATACAGGATGCCGACCCGCTGGCCCGTCACCCTGGCTTCGCCGAGTGCAAGCGCCAGGCGCGACTCGAACTGCACGCGGTTGGGCAGGCCCGTGAGCGCATCGTGCGTCGCCTTGTATTCGAGCAACGCGTTTTCGTCGCGCAGCATGTTCTGCCAGTCTTCGAGTTCGTCGAGCAACGCGTTGAAGTCGTCGCCGAGTTCGTTCAGCTCCGCGATCGCGACGGGCTCGACCCGCTGCGCGAACGCGCGCTCGCGCCGCACGGCGTGCGCCACGCTGACCAGCGCGCGCAGCGGCGAAACGATGTTGCGCAGCAGACGCTTCGAGCTGACGTACGCGCCGATCACGCTGACCGCCAGGCAACCGAGAATGCCGCCCACGCCGCCGAGCAGGAAGCCGAAGAACTGGTGCCCGCGGCCGCGCACGACGACGTGGCCGACGACGATGCCGTCGTGCATCACCGGAACCGTCACGGGCCCCGGCAGCGCAAGATCGGCGACGCCGCGCTCGAGCCGGGCGACCCCGTTTCCGGCAGGCAACTGCCACGTCGCGAACGGCTGGCCATTGCTGTCCGTGACCACCACCTGCGCCACGTCCTCATCGCTGGCGATCAAGCCGATCGCCTCGTTCGCCGCGACGCGGTCGCCGAACACGAGCGCCGCCTCGACCGTATAACCGAGCGATCGCGCCAGCAGGTTCAGGTTGTTGCCGGCATACGCGCGCAATGCGATCACGGCGACCACGATCAACGACACGGCGGCCATCGCGACGGCAACGAACGCGAGGCGCAGGTGCGCGCGGCGCAACACGCTTTGCAGCGTCGGGCGCGGCACGCGCGAAGGGGAAAAGTGAGGCGCGAACCGTGTCATGGCGCCCCCGGCCGGCGCGCGAGATTGAGCACGTTCGGGTGCACGCGCACGCCACTGCGCGCCACGGCGTCGAGATTGATGTCGAACGACACGCGTTCGCCGTCGACATTGAGACAGAACATGCCGCCTGCGGTGCAGGACGGATCGTGTTCCGAGATCGTCAGAACCGGATGGCCGGCCACCGCGGCTCTCACCCGCGTCCTCTCGTCGTCGCTCAGGGTGCCGAGGTAGACGACGTCGCAGGCCATGCCTAGTGAGGGATCGTCGAAGCGGACGCGCTGCACGTCGAGCAGCGTCGAGCCGGCCTGCAGCGTGTCGGTCAGGCCGCGCGCGTAGTCGGGCCGGCCGGTGACGCACAGATGCAGGCGGACGGGCGTCGTCGGCCAGCGCGTGAAGCTGATGATGCCCAGCACGACCTGACGCACGGCGGAGTCGTGTGACGAAACGGCAGGATCGACGGGGCTCGCGGTGGCGACGATGCGCATTGTGTCAGGCGAACCGTCCGCATCGGCGGGATCCTCGACGAGCACGGCGGATGCCGCACCCAACACGCAAACGATTGCGATCAGCGCATGGCGCAGCGAAGCAGCCCGGCCGGGCCGGCCGGACGTCGTCCGCGCGGCGATTGCCGCCGCGCCCGTTGGCGTCGTTGCAGTCGCAAGACTGGCAGCCGCCGCGCACACTCTCGCATCCATGATGGAAACATCCGCTGGCGTTGCCCCCGGCGTTACCCTCTGCCTTCAACCATGCGCGCGCAGGCGCCGTATCACGAGCATGATTTCTTCATCTTAGGTACAAAGTCGCGCGACCAACCAGTGGGAAACACCCGCTAGAAACGTCGGAACGTATGGAGAATTTGCGCTGCGCGCGACGATGGTGATAAGCACGGCATCCATCGTCGGTTCGGCATGGACGGCAGCGAATTGATCAGCAGATTGGGCGCGCGGCTAGCTCACACTGCCCCGCCCTCATCCCGGCGGAGCAGAGACTTTGCATCCGCGCCGCAACGCCAACCGGCGGCCGCGCGCGACATACCACCATTGTTCGGGAGTTGCATCGATCAGAACCGCCAATCCTGCTGGTGCACGAATTCCTCGAGATCGATACATGGAATCTCGAAATGCGCGCAGACATTGGGTATCTTCGCCGCATGAGGTTTGACGACAAGCCCTTCATTCGCGTGCTGCCATCCTTCCTCGGTCACGACCGTCCCCTGGCGGATCTTCGCGCAGGCGATGACGAATGGATCGGCAACCGGTGTTCCCTTAAGACGCTGCTGTTGGCCAATCAGCGCCTGAAAATGCTTGACGCGCAAAATCGCGGCGACAAACCGCAGCTCATCCGCGTTCGGCATCGTGAACAATGATCGATGGCCTTTCACCCACGCCAATACATCTGCACTGACGTGCCTGTCGCTCGATCTCGTTCAAGACTTCTCTGGTCGAAATCAGACGCCGTTGGCCAACGAGTTTTTCGATGCCGTCCCAGATGCTTCTGAACACACGCGGATAGAAATGCTGAAGTGATCGAATGGAGCTGGTGTCGAACACATAGATCACGCACCGGCCCCGTGAAGAACATGCTCTTCAAATCCGGCAAAGCTTTTCGGCTTGATGCCAAGAAAATCGGCAGCCTGCTCCAGCGTGATCTGATGCCGATAGTGACGGCCGACGACCTCCCGGGCAAAGCGGTCGCTCAGATAGGCGCCTTGATTCGCATAGTAGCTCCCGCCCGTTGCCTCTCTCTGCTGGGCTGACCAGATCCCGGCCTTATGTTCATAGAAAGCCTGGCCAACTCGGCCCTGATCCAGCAATCGCCGCAGCACAGCCTCCCGGCTCACGCCAAAATGGCTCGCCAACTCGGCGAACGCCTCGTCGGAGGCAGACTCGACATCGACGGGAAGCCGTACCACGAACGTGTCAAAAGCTGCGTGCAGGATCAGTACCTCCGCCGCTATCGCGTTGCAGAATCGCTCGATCTTCCTCTCGGTTTGAGGAAGCGCATCGATGTAGCCGGGAGCGAGCTTGCTCAAGCCGTTCATGTTCAAGAGCAAGTGCGCGAGTTCATGTAGCAGACTGAATATCTGGCGCGTCTTCGTCGTGCCGTTGTTCAGATAGATGATCGGGAATGCATCGTCCATCAAGCAGAAACCCGAGATCTCGCGCTGCTTGAATGACGACTTGAAGACAAAGACGCCTGCTTCCTCTACGGCCCTTCTCCATTGCTTGAGAGCGAGCTCGTCGTTGCGCCAGGATGTCTGCTCGACCAGCGTGATGCCGAGCGCATCGCGAACGCGCCCGGCTTGTAAGGGCACGGGCTCCGACAACGACAGGGCCAGTGATTGCCAGATCATGTCACGCGCGGGATTGCGCCCATCGAACACCTCCCGCAGCGATAGCTGGAATGCCTGCGCCTGTCGGATCTGCAGATAGGTATCGCGGGCGAGCGACCGCATGTCCGCTTCGGGAAGTGTCCGAAATTCGCGCTGCGGTACTTTCTCGTCGGGCGGAGCGGGAAGGAAAAAAACGGCGAGCGGCCGCTTGAAAATCTGATACGCGAGCTTCTCGAGCTGGGTGTATGTCGGTGCGCCTGTTCCCGCCTCCCAATCGGCCACTTCGCTCGACGGAATCCGAAGCATGGTCGCGACTTCATCGATCGACAGCCCGACCGTTTCCCTCGCCCAACTCAACACTTCCGGCTGCACGCCTGCGACGGGTTCTCGTTTCATCCCTGTTTCTCTATCAATTCAAGAGGCCAATATCGTCAGCATGACAGATGCAGCTCCCGCTCACCGCCGGTGCGTCCAACGCGTACGAAACGCCCGCGCCGGCCGCGGCTTGGGCCACCGTCCTCTACCGGTCAGGCGAACCCATTCTAAATCATGGAGTTACGCGTTTGCGAGACGACTGTCCATCGTCGACATACGCCAGAAAGACGAGAATGCCGCCAGGAACTCCGCGCCTTGGCGCGTTCCACAATGTCGCGAATCGTGAAGCACCAATCCGGTAAGCCATGACCTGGTTCTGCAGATCGAACGGCATCGAGAGTATCCTGACGGACAGTCGCACGTCGGCGTAACCTTTGGGCATGGGTCTCGCCCATTCATTAACGTACAACCTCCATCAATCGCCATCTCCACCCCATGGATTTCGACGTCATCGTTCTCGGCGCCGGCATCGTCGGCGTCTCCGCCGCGCTGCACCTGCAGGATCGCGGCCGCAAGGTCGCCCTCGTCGATCGCGGCGCGCCCGGCGAAGGCACGAGCTTCGGCAACGCGGGGTTGATCGAGCGCTCGTCGATCGAACCGTATCCGTTCCCGCGCAGCCCGTTCACGCTGATGCGCTATGCGCTGAACCGTTCGACCGATCTCTACTGGCACAGCGCGTCGCTGCCCGCGTTCGCGCCGTGGCTCGCGCGGTTCTGGTGGGAATCGGCGCCGCTTCGTCATGCGGCAGCCTCGCGCGACATGCTGCCGCTGATCGAGCGCTGCCTCGTCGAACACGACGCGCTGATCGCGCGGGCCGGCGCCGGGGAACTCGTGCGCGCGAGCGGCTGGCTCGAAGCCTTTCGCACGCCGGCCGCGTTCGAACGCGGCGTAGCCGAGGCCGGACTCACCGCGCGCCGCCACGGGCTCGGCATCACGCCGCTCGATGCCGCCGCGCTGCTCGCGCACGAACCGAGCCTCGCGCCCGGCTTCTGCGGCGCGCTGCACTGGCTCGATCCGAAAAGCGTCGTCGATCCGTCCGCGCTCGTCAAAGCGTACGCGCAGCTCTTCGTGCAAGGCGGCGGCACACTGCTGACCGGCGACGCCGCGAGCCTTCACGCGCTGTCGCCCGGCTGGCAGGTCAGCACGCAGGACGGCACGGCCGCCGCACCGGCCGTCGTCGTCGCGCTCGGCCCGTGGTCCGACACGGTGTTCGGCAAGTTCGGCTACAAGATCCCGCTGCGCGAGAAGCGCGGTTATCACATGCACTACGCGCCGTCCACGCGCGGCGTGCCGTCGGCGCCGATCGTCGATCGCGAATACGGCTACGTGATCGCGCCGATGCGGCGCGGGCTGCGGCTGACGACCGGCGTCGAGATCGCGCGGCGCCGCGTGCCGCCGACCGGCGTGCAGCTCGAACGCGCGGAACGCGTCGCGCGGCCCGTGTTCGGCTTCGGCGAGCGGCTCGACCCGCAGCCGTGGCTCGGCTTCCGGCCGTGCACGCCCGACATGCGCCCGGTGATCGGCCCCGCGCCCGCGCATCGCGGGCTGTGGTTCGCGTTCGGGCACAACCATCACGGGCTCACGCTCGGCCCCGTCACCGGCCGGCTGCTGGCCGAGATGATGACGGGCGAGACGCCCTTCACCGATCCGGCGCCGTATCGCGCCGACCGCTTCTGATTCTGAACGCGTAGAAAATCAACGCACGCGCTCAGTCGAGCGCGCGGCCGAAGATGCGGATCACTTCGTCGAGATGGTCGGCCATCGCGCGGCGCGCGGCCTCCGGGTCGCGCGCGCGGATCGCGTCGAGGATCGCGCGGTGTTCCAGTTCCGACCGGTGCGGCATGTCGTTCGGCATGTACAGCGACTGCAGCCGCTGGAACATCAGGTCGTACTTGTGCGCGAGCAACTGCTTGATCATCAGCGCATATGCGGGGTTGTCGCTCGCCTCCGCGATGCGGATATGGAACAGCCGGTCGCCCGGATGCGTGAGCGAGCCGCTGCGGTTGTCTTCCTGATTGCGCAGGAACGCTTCGTGGATCCCTTCGATCTGCTCGTCCGAGCCGTGCGTCGCGGCGAGCGACGCGGCTTCCGGCTCGATCAGTCGGCGCGCCTGCAACAGCGCGAACGGCGGGATTTCGGTGTCGAGGTCGAGCGCGATGCCGAGTTCGGGATCGATCTCGACGACCGTGAACGGCGCGGCCTTCGCATCGGGCTCGGGCTCGGGCGCGGCAACCGTTTCGGGATGGCGCACCTTCACGCCGTCGCCGACGCGCACGCTGACGAGCCCGCTCACTTCGAGCGCGATCAGCGCCTCGCGCACCGACGTGCGCGACACGCCGAACTGTTCGGCCAGTTCGCGCTCGGGCGGCAGATAGCTGCCGGGCGGAAAATCGCCGGACTCGATCATCGCACTGAGCTTGTCGGCGATCTGCTGGTAGAGGCGGCGGTTCTGAATCGGCTGGATGGACATACGTTTGACGCTGGTAATCGGTTTCGGTCCGACGAATCGCGCAGACCGTTCGCGCCTATTTTATATGCCGGGGCCCGTGCACCGGCCTGCGCATCGATGCGGCTGCAACCATCGAACGCCATGGTGCCCGCCGGCCTTCGTCCGACGAAGCCGCGCACTCACGCCGGCACCCCGTAACATTGCGCGGCCGTGCCGCCCCACAGCGCGTTGCGCTCGGCGGCCGACAGCCGCGATTCGGCCCAGCGCTCGACGATCGACGCGACTTCGTCATACGAAGCAGCAAGCAGGCACACGGGCCAGTCCGACCCGAACATCAGCCGCTGCGGCCCGAACGCGTCGAGCGCCGCATCGAGGCACTGCTCGATATGCCGGATGTCCTGCGCGCGCAGGCCGCGCCGCCAGTCGGTCTCGGTCACGAGCCCCGACAGCTTGCACGCGACATGCGGCATCGCACCCAGTTCGCGCAACGCCGCGCGCCAGCGCGGCAGTGCGGTTTCGTCGCGCTCGAACTCGGCCAGCGCGGGCTTGCCGACGTGATCGAGCACGAGCCAGTGCGCATCGTGCCGCGCGCAGAACGCGCGCACGTCCGGCAACTGGCGTTCGAACACGAGCACGTCGTACACATAGCCGTTCGTCTGCAGCCACGCGACGCCGCGGTTGAAACCGGCATCCGCGACGAACGCGCCCACGTCGGCTTCGTCCTGCACCTGATGACGAAAGCCGCGCAGCTTCGGGCTGCGCGATTCGGCGATACGGTCGGCAAGCTGCGGCGCACCGAGATCCTCCCAGCCGACCACCGCCGCGATGCGCGCATCGTTACGGGCGAGATCGAGCAGGAACGCCGTCTCGTCGCGCCCCGCGCGCGCCTGCACCGCGATCGACGCGCCGATCGCCTGCGCACGCATCAGCGGCCACAGCGCGTCGGGCAGGTAGTCGCGCGCCAGCACGCCCATCCCGGCGCCGATCCACGGATAGTCGGCCGCGCGATAACGCCAGAAGTGCTGATGGGAATCGATACGCACTGCGCCCATGGTGTCCTCGTGTTCCGCTCCGGCAAGCCATCTCACGCCGCCGCACACGCTACCCGCCGCGTGCGGCGAAGCCATGACACGGCAATCAGTCGTACAGCGCCGCCGCGACCTTCGGATCGTCGATATTGGTCTTGTCGTACCAATAGAAACCGGTATCGATGACCTTCGGCAGTTTCTCGCCCTTGATCGCCTTCACGGCCGCCTCAACCGTCTTGTAGCCGATCCCGACCGGGTTCTGCGTGATCGCGCCGGCCATCAGCCCGCTGCGAATCGCGTCCTTCTGCTGCTTGCCGGAATCGTAGCCGACGATCACGACCTTGCGCTTCATTTCGCGCACGCCGTTGACCACGCCGATCGCCGAGCCTTCGTTGGTGCCGAACAGCCCCTTGAGCTTCGGATACCCTTGCAGGATCGACTTCGTCACCTCGGTCGACTTCAGCTGGTCGCCTTCGCCGTACTGCACGGTCACGACCTTCACCTTCGGGTGCGCTGACTTCATGCGTTCGAGAAAGCCGTCGCGGCGGTCGATGCCGGTGCGGCTCGTCTGGTCGTGCGCGACCACGGCCACCTCGCCTTCGTCGCCGATCAGCGCTGCGAGCTTGTCGGCAGCCAACGACGCGGCGGCCTTGTTGTTGGTCGCGGCGGTCGTCACCGGGATGTCGCTGTCGACGCCCGAGTCGAACGCGATCACCGGAATCTTCTCGGCCTGCGCCTTCTTCAGCAACGGCAGCGCGGCCTTGCTGTCGAGCGCCGCGAAGCCGAGCGCGGCCGGCTTCTTCGCGATCGCGGCCGACAGCATGTCGATCTGCTTGTCGACCATCGCCTCGGTTTCGGGGCCTTCGAACGTCACCTTCACCTTGTAGTCCTTCGCGGCCTGCATCGCGCCCGATTTCACGGCCTGCCAGAACTGATGCTGGAAGCCCTTCGAGATCAGCGGGATGTAGGTTTCCTGCGCCTGCGCGCCGGCCGTGACGCCAACGGCGAACGTCAGCCCGACGATCGCGTTCAACACCTTGCTCCTGATCACTTCGCGTCTCCTTGGTTGGTATCTGCTGGGATGCCGGCCGGGCCGGCGGTGAAGCGGATGCTCTTGCGCGTCAGCGGCGCCGACGGCGCAGGATGTCGACATAGACGGCGAGGATGATGATCACGCCCGTCACGACCGTCTGCCATTCCTGCGCAACCGACATGATGCGCAGGCCGTTGGTCAGCACGCTCATGATGAACGCGCCGATGATGGTGCCGACGATGCTGCCCGCGCCGCCCGACAGCGACGTGCCGCCGATCACGACGGCCGCGATCGCATCGAGCTCGTAACCCTGCCCGAGCGCGGGCTGCGCGGAATTCAGCCGCGACGCGATCAGGAGCCCGGCGATCCCGCACACCGCACCGCTGAACGTGTAGACCGCGATCTTCCACGCGTCGACGTTCACGCCGGACAACCGCAGCGCTTCCTCGTTGCTGCCGAGCGCGAACGTGTAGCGGCCGAAGATCGTCCGGTTCAGCACGATCGATGCGCCGACCGCGACGAGAAACAGGATCAGCACCGCGTTCGGAATCGGCAGCGCGGGAATCAGGTTGCCGATCAGCGAATCCTGCGCGATCGACGTGAAGCCCGGCGTGTCGTTGAAGTAGATCGGCCGCGTGCCCGAAATCACGAGCGACAGCCCCTTGAGCAGCATCATCATGCCGAGCGTCGCGATGAACGGCGGCACCTTCATCTTCGCGATCACGTAACCCGACACGCAGCCGGACAACGCGCCGAAGCACAGCGCGGCCAGGATCCCGAGCGGCAGCGGCATCCCCCACTTCGTCAGCACGACGCCGGCCATCACCGCGCAGAACGTCATCAGCGTGCCGACCGACAGGTCGATGCCCGACGTGATGATCACGTAGGTACAGGCCACAGCCAGCACGCCGTTCACGGCGGTGGCCTGCAGAATCGTGACGAGGTTGTCGACTTCGAGGAAGTTCGGCGACGCGATGCTGAAGAACACGATCAGCAGCACGAGGCTCGCGAACGCGAGCAGCTTCTGCCGCGCGGCCGGGTTGAAGAAGCGGGCGCGGAAGCCGGATGCGCCGGCCGGCGAATCGCCGGAAGCGAGGGGCGGAACGGGATGCGTATCGTTGGACATGATCGGGTAAGCGTCTGAATCAGGACAATACGGTCGACTCGCGCTGCGTCGCGAGCTGCATGATCTTTTCCTGCGTGGCGTCGGCCGCGCGCAATTCGCCGGTGACGCGGCCTTCGCACATCACGAGAATCCGGTGGCTCATGCGCAGCACCTCGGGCAGTTCCGACGAGATCATCACGATCGCCTTGCCGTCGGCGGCGAGCGCGTCGAGCAGCTTGTAGATCTCGCTTTTCGCACCGACGTCGATGCCGCGCGTCGGCTCGTCGAAGAACAGGATGTCGCAGTCGCGCAGCAGCCATTTCGCAATCACGATCTTCTGCTGGTTGCCGCCCGACAGCAGCCGCGCGGGCTGCGCGACCGACGGCGTGCGGATCGCGAGCTGCCGCACGTACACCTGCGCGGTGTCGCGCATCTTGCGTGCATCGAGAAACACACCGCGGCGCACGAAACGGCGCATGCTCGACAGCGCGATGTTGTTCTGCACGTCCATCCCGACCGCGAGCCCGAAGTGCTTGCGATCCTCGGACAGGTAGCCGATTCCGTGCGCGACCGCGTCGGCCGGCGTGCGGATCGTCACGGCCTTGCCGTGCACGCGGATCTCGCCCGCGTCGACCGGGTCCGCACCGAACACCGCGCGCGCGACCTCGGTGCGGCCCGCGCCCATCAGCCCCGCGAAGCCGAGGATCTCGCCGCGCCGCAGCGTGAAGCCGACATCGCGGATCGCGCGGCCGCGCGACAACCCGCGCACTTCGAGCGCGACGTCGTTCGCGGACGTATCGGGCGGCGTGCGGTGCTCCGCATCGAGCTGGCGGCCGACCATCATCGCGATGATCGTGTCCATCGACGTTTCCGCCATCGGCACCGTCGCGACGTACTTGCCGTCGCGCATCACGGTCACGCGATCGGCGATCTGGCGCAGCTCGTCCATCTTGTGCGAGATGTAGACGATACCGACGCCGTGCGCGCGCAAATCGCGGATGATGCGGAACAGCTCGGCGATCTCCGCGTTGTTGAGCGCGGCGGTCGGCTCGTCCATGATCAGCACGCGCGAGTCGAACGACAGCGCCTTCGCGATCTCGACCATCTGCTGCTTCGCGACCGTCAGCCGGCCGACCGGCGTGCGCGGGTCGAGATCGAGCCGCATCCGCGCGAAGATCGCGGCCGCGTCGCGATTCAACTTGTCTTCGTCGACGAACACGCCGAAGCGGCCGCGCGGCTCGCGGCCGATGAAGATGTTCTGCGCGACGCTCAGGTGGTTCATCAGGTTCAGTTCCTGATGGATGATGCCGATCCCGAGCGCCTGCGCGGCGCGCGGGTCGGCGATCTCCACCGCACGGCCTTCCATCAGGATCTCGCCGTCGTCGCGCTGGTAGACGCCCGCGAGGATCTTCATCAGCGTCGACTTGCCGGCGCCGTTCTCGCCCATCAGCGCATGCACTTCGCCGGCATGCAGGTCGAAACGGCAGTCGTCGAGCGCCTGTACGCCCGGAAAGCGCTTGCCGATGCCGCTCAACGCAATCAGCGGCGGCGCGGCGTTCAGGTTCGGGTCGGGTTGCATGGGGTCGGGGTTCCGGTGCATTCAGCCGATCGCGCGGTCGAGATGCGTATAACCGCCATCGACGAACAGCCACTGGCCCGTCGTGTGCGATGCGCGATCCGACAGCAGGAACACGGCCGTGTCGGCAATCTCGTCGGCCGTCGTGAAGCGCTTGCCGAGCGGCACCTTGCCGGCGATTTCGGCGAGCTTCGCATCGGGATCGTCGAAGCCGGCGAGCCAGTTCCTGTAAAGCGGCGTCATCACCTCGGCCGGGATCACCGCGTTCACGCGCACGCCGTCGTCGCGCAACGCGACGGCCCATTCGCGCGTCAACGCGAGCTGCGCGCCCTTCGACGCGCAATAGCCGCTCGTGTTGCCCTGCCCGGTGACGGCGGTCTTCGACGAGATGTTGACGATCGCGCCGCGCGCCGCCTTCAGGTGCGGCACGCAGTAGTGCGCCATCACGTAGTAGTGGATCAGGTTGCGTTCGAGCGATGCGACGAATGCGTCGCGCCCGGCGTCGAGGCCGATGCTGTCGTTGATGCCCGCGTTGTTGACGAGGCCGTCGATGCGGCCGAAACGCGCGACGGTCTGCGCGACCGCATCGCGGCATTGCGCGTCGTCCTGCAGTTCGACCGACACGCACGCGGCGTGCGGCTGCTTCTGTACAAGCTCGCGCCAGAACGCGTCGTCGGGCGTGTGGCGCGCGAACACCACCGGAATCGCACCTTCGCCGGCGAGCCGCATCGAGATCGCGGCGCCGATGCCCGAGGCACCGCCGGTCACGATCACGACCTTGTCTTGCAGGTTCAAATCCACTTCGCGTCTCCGTCGTTCATGTTTTCTCGCCGCGGGCGACGCGCGTCGGGCGTCGCCGTGCTTCAGCCGCGGAACAGGTACTGCTCCAGCGATTCGGGCTTCATCTCGATCGAAAAACCGGGCGCCGTCGGCGGCATGTAGGCTGCGCCGCGCACCACGCACGGCTCGACGAAATGCTCGTGCAGGTGATCGACGTATTCGGTCACGCGCCCTTCCTTCGTGCCGGAAATGCACACGTAGTCGATCATCGACAGGTGCTGCACGTACTCGCACAACCCGACGCCGCCCGCATGCGGGCACACGGGCAGCCCGTACTTCGCGGCCATCAGCATCACCGCGAGAATCTCGTTCACGCCGCCGAGCCGGCACGCGTCGATCTGCACGACGTCGATCGCGCCGCGCGCGATGAACTGCTTGAACAGCACGCGGTTCTGGCACATCTCGCCGGTCGCGACCTGCACGGGCGCGATCGCCTTGCGGATCTTGCGATGCCCTTCGACGTCGTCGGGGCTCGTCGGCTCCTCGATGAACCACGGCCGCGCGAACGCGAGTTCGCGCACCCAGTCGATCGCCTCGTCGACTTCCCACACCTGGTTCGCATCGATCATCAGCTTGCGCTCGGGGCCGATCACCTCGCGCGCGATCGTCACGCGGCGGATGTCGTCCTCGAGGTTCGCGCCGACCTTCAGCTTCACGTAGTCGAACCCCGCTTCCACCGCTTCGCGGCACAGCCGGCGCAGCTTGTCGTCGCTGTAGCCGAGCCAGCCGGCCGACGTCGTGTAGCACGGGTAGCCGTCGCGCTCCAGCGTCGCGATCCGCGCGGCCTTGCCGGCCGCCTGCCGGCGCAGCAGGTCGAGCGCTTCGTCCGGCGTCAGGCAATCGGTCAGGTAGCGGAAGTCGATCGCGCGCACCAGCTCCTCGGGGCTCATGTCGGCGACGAGCCGCCACAGCGGCTTGCCCTCCGCCTTCGCCCACAGATCCCACACCGCGTTGACGACGGCGCCGGTCGCCAGGTGGATCGCGCCCTTGTCGGGGCCGATCCAGCGCAACTGGCTGTCCGACGTGACGTGCCGCCAGAAGCGGCCCATGTCCTCGCGGATCCAGTCGAGGTCGAGGCCGACGACGAGGTGGCGCATCGCGTCGATCGCCGCGCAGCAGATTTCGTTGCCGCGCCCGATGGTGAACGTGAGCCCGTGACCTTCGAGCCCGTCGCGGTCGGTTTCGAGCACGACGTAGGCCGCCGAATAATCGGGGTCCGGATTCATCGCATCGGAGCCGTCGAGCTGGCGCGAGGTCGGAAAGCGCACGTCGAGGACGCGCATCGATCGAATGATAGGCATGACGAACCGTCCGTTAAAGGAAATCAGGCCTGCACGGTGCGCTGGCGCTGCTCGCCGAGCCCGTCGATGCCGAGCGTGATCACCTGCCCGGCGCGCAGGTAGACGGGCGGCTTCTGCCCGAGGCCGACGCCCGGCGGCGTGCCGGTGGAAATCACGTCGCCCGGCTGCAGGCTCATGAAGCGGCTCAGGTAGCTGATCAGGTGCGGCACGCGGAACACCATCGTCGCGGTCGTGCCGTTCTGGTAGCGGTGGCCGTCGACGTCGAGCCACAGCCGCAGCGCGTGCGGATCGGGCACTTCGTCGGCCGTCACGAGCCACGGGCCGAGCGGCCCGAACGTATCGTTGCCCTTGCCCTTGTCCCACGTGCCGCCGCGTTCGAGCTGGTATTCGCGCTCCGACACGTCGTTCACGACGCAGTAGCCGGCGACGTGCGACAGCGCGTCGGCTTCGTCGATATAGCGGCCGCCCCGGCCGATCACCACGCCGAGCTCGACTTCCCAGTCGGTCTTCTCCGAGCCGCGCGGAATTTCGACGTCGTCGTTCGGCCCCGAGATCGCGCTCGTCCACTTGCCGAACACGACGGGCTCCTTCGGCACCTCCATCCCCGATTCGGCCGCGTGATCGGAATAGTTGAGCCCGATGCAGATGAACTTGCCGACGCGCCCGACGCACGCGCCGAGCCGCGGCGTGCCTTCGACGAGCGGCAGCGACGACGGCGGAATGTCGCGCAGCCGCGCGAGCGAGGCCGGCGACAGCGCGTCGCCGGCGATGTCGTCGATCACGCCGGACAGGTCGCGGATGTGGCCCTGCGCATCGAGCAGGCCCGGTTTTTCATGATGTTTGTCGCCAAATCTCAGCAGTTTCATATCGTCTGAACCGAAACGGAAAGTGAATGGGAAGGCGTGGTCAGTTT
This sequence comes from Burkholderia sp. DN3021, assembly GCF_049805555.1. Taxonomy (NCBI): domain Bacteria; kingdom Pseudomonadati; phylum Pseudomonadota; class Betaproteobacteria; order Burkholderiales; family Burkholderiaceae; genus Burkholderia; species Burkholderia sp. DN3021. Next base: position 72,008 of record NZ_JBNCAB010000001.1, read on the forward strand.
GACCAGCCGCCGTCGATCAGGTGAATGGCGCCGGTGGTAAATGCGGACTCGTCGGATGCCAGATAGGTCGCCAGCGCGGCGATCTCGTCCGCCGTACCGACGCGCCCCATCGGCTGGCGCGCGACAAAGGCGGCGCGCACCGCGTCGATGGTCGTGTTCTGCGTCCGCGCCTGCTCGGCGATACGGGCCTCGAGCGAAGGCGACTCGACCGTGCCGGGGCAGATCGCGTTGCAACGAATGCCTTGACCGACAAAATCGGCGGCCACCGCCTTGGTCAAGCCGATCACGGCCGCCTTGGTGGTGCCGTACACGAAGCGGTTCGGCACGCCCTTCACACTCGACGCGGCCGACGACATGTTGACGATCGACGCGCCGCCCGCCGCGAGCATCGCGGGCAGCAGCGCGCGGATCAGCCGGTACATCGACGTGACGTTCAGGTTCAGCGAAAACGCCCACGCGTCGTCGTCGCAGTCGAGGATCGAGCCGTGATGCACGTAGCCCGCGCAGTTGAACAGCACGTCGAACGCGCGTTCGCTCGCGGCGAGCGCAGCGACGTCGTTCGCATCGGTGACGTCGAGCCGACGCGTGGTCAGCCGGCCGCCCGCGCGTTCGGCGTCGGCCGCGAGCCGCACGAGCGCGGCTTCGTTGATATCGGTCGCCAGCACGTCGGCGCCCTCGCTTGCGAACCGCAGCGCGGTCGCGCGGCCGATGCCCTGCCCGGCCGCCGTCACCAGCGCCCGCTTGCCCTGCAATCTCATGAGCACCTCTCCCGTAAAAGCCGGCCGCTAGTCGGCCGATTGGCACAAAGGACTAAAGGTCCAACCAATCATAGGAAGTGATTGCGCGTTTGTCACGAATTTGGGATTCAGTATTTACCCGGGCAGGTAAATCCGTCGGATCGACAAGAATCCGGCGCTCGACCGGCCGTGGCAGCGTGCTTTCGGATTTATGCCAACCCAATGCCAGCGAGCTTCTCGGCTGATTTTTCGCATGCACCCCGACGCGGCCGCCGCGCCAAACTGGCAAAAAAGTCATGTTCGCGTCAGCGTCTCAACGGGATGCGCGCGCCATCATGGCCTTGCCGGACCGCGTTTCCGATACATCGCCTCCCCGCCCGCGTTCGATCCCTGCGGGCACTCCGTCCCCCGGCGATGTATCCCGTGACTGGGCGAGCAGACACGGCGCGCGGGCCGATTTTCCGCCCCGGACTTTCCGTCCGGGGCGTTTTTGTCCGTGGATCCCCAGAAAATGAGCGTGGATTGTTTCTAAATCGGCAAAAGGTAATTTGAGCCAGACAGGATGTTTTTTCCGGTCACAGACGCTTACATTTAGCGCACCACTCATGGAACCCGCTACGGATTCGCCATCGGGTAGTGACATCCACTGCCACGACCGAACCGCACGAGCTTTAGGAAACGGCAAAATGAAGGCCTCCCAATCCCTGCCTGTGCTCGATCCCCCCGACGTCCACGTCGAAATCCTCGAACAGTCCGATACGCTGCTCGTCGTCCGCTGGGTCGAACCCGGCCGCTGTCACTACGGCGAACAGCGCTGGCGCCGCCGCTTCGCGCAACGCACCGGCACCTGCGCACTGTCGCGCCAGGTCATCCATCGCGGCGACGAAGTCTTCCGCCCGGCCGAACGCCCGGCGCCCGCGAACGCGGCCGCGATGATCTCCGCCGCCGAAGTGCTCGGCCTCGCCGGGGGCAGGTAAATCCTGCCAGCCGCGTACCGCGGCCCGCTGCACCACGCCGCGCGTCGACCCTAGAAGCGCCGGTCTAATTCCCCCGCTTGTCTGCCACGTCCGCACGCACTATCGTTACACCACTCAATGTAACGATTACGTGCCGCGGTCGATCGGCCGTGTCGATGGAGACAGACATGCATGCATGGAGCGCGCGCCACGTCCCGGCGCAGGGCGGCAAGGTCGCGGTCGTGACCGGCGCCAACAGCGGCCTCGGCTGGCAGCTCGTGGAAACGCTAGCCGCAAAAGGCGCAACCGTCGTGATGGGCTGCCGCGACGCCGCGCGCGCCGCGCAGGCCGTCGATGCGATCCGCCGGCTCCATCCCGATGCGCATGTCGAAGTCGATGCGCTCGACCTCGCCGATCTCGCGTCGATCGAACGCTTCGCGGCCGACGTGTCCGAACGCCACGGCCGCGTCGACATCCTCTGCAACAACGCCGGCGTGATGTTCCTGCCGCTGCGGCACACGCGCGACGGCTTCGAGATGCAGTTCGGCACCAACCACCTCGGCCATTTCGCGCTGACCGGCCATTTGCTGCCCGCGCTGAGCGCCGCGCGACGCGCACGCGTCGTGACGATGTCGAGCGGCTTGAACCGCGGCGGCCGGATTCGCGTCGACGACCTGCGCGCCGAGCATCGCTACAACCGTTATCTCGCCTATTGCGACAGCAAGCTCGCGAACCTCGTGTTCGCAATCGAACTGCAGCGCCGCTTCGAGCGCGCCGCGTTCGCCGGGATCAGCGTCGCCGCGCATCCCGGCTATGCGGCGACCAACCTGCAGTTCGCGGGCCCGGCGATGGACAGTTCGCCCGCCCGCGCCGCGCTGATGCGCGCCGCGAACCGTTATCTCGCGCAGCCGGCCGACCAGGGCGCGCTGCCCGCGATCCACGCGGCGACCGCGCCCGATCTCGCGGGCGGCACATATATCGGGCCGTCCGGCTGGTTCGAATCGCGCGGGCTGCCGGCGCCCGCGAGCGTGCCGCGCTCGGCGCAAGACGTGGCTTCGGCGGCGCTGTTGTGGGAAGCATCGGAAGCCGCGACCGGCGTGCGCTTCCTCAGCTCGGGCGCGCCGGCCGGGCGCTCGCCGGGCCGGCCGTTCGACACGGCGGCCGACGCGCACTGAACCGCGCATCGCGATCCGCAACATTCTTCATACTTATTGCATCAACCGAAAAGAAAGCCGGCTGAAAGACTGATTCGGCGCACCACTGTTACCGCCCAGGAAACAATTTATCGTCAAAATCAGCGTTTACCCTCAACCATCCGATGACTAAGATTTGATCAATCGCTTAAGACATGGTGTCGAGAGCGAACTCAATAAAACACCGGAGGTCATCATGAAATCGCTCGTTTCCGCAGTCGTTGCCGCTGCCGCCCTGTCCGCTTCGTTCGGCGCATTCGCGCAAAGCACCGTGACCCGCGCGCAAGTGAAGAACGAACTGGTCCAGCTCGAACAAGCCGGCTACAAGCCGGGCGTGTCGAGCCCGTACTACCCGAACGATATCCAGAGCGCGGAAGCGCGCGTTCATGGCGCCGACGCCAGCGGCTACGGCGCGCAACCGGCTCCGCTCGTCCACTCGGGCGCCCCGGCTGCCGCGGCGTCGTCGAACGCACGCGATTCGATCTTCTTCGGCCAGTAAGCCGATGCGCCCCCGGCGGGCGCCGCGCGTCGCGCGATGAAGCCGTATCCGGACGAGCCCCTTTGCGGGGCTCGTCTTTTTTGTGAAACGCATACCTCCGCCGCCCGGCAGCGGGTGGCTTCGCCCGGACGCTTTACGTCCGGGCGCTTTTTCGTCTGCGAAGCATGCGTGTGTGCAAGATGACGCCGTGTGCGCCGCCGGTCAGCGCGGCACGGCCGCAGCAGGCACCGAACGCGACAACACCCGCCACCGCGACAGCAGTTCGTCGCGATCGACATAGCAGCCCTGCAGATGCCGGCGGCCCGTCGACGGATCGAACTCGGTGCGTGCATGCAGCACACGCCGGTTGTCGAACGCCCACATGTCGCCCGCCCGCAGCCGGCGCTGCACGCGAAAGCGCGGCTCGCGCGCGAGCGCGAGAAACCGCCGATAAGCGCGATAAACGGCCGCAACCGATCCGGCCGGCGCATCGAGCGGCCCGCGCAGGAAGTTCGCGACACGTACCTCGGTCACGTTGCCGCGCGCATCGAGCCCGATCACCGGCGCCGAACAGCGGTAGTCGCTGTTCGCACTCTTGTTCCAGAACTCGAACGGCGTCGACGCAAGCTGCTCGAAATCGGCCGGATGCTCGCGCCGCAGCGCGTCCGCGAGCGCGAACCCGTCGAGGAATACGCTGTCGCCGCCCGTCGCGTCGTTCGCGAGGCAATGCAGGAACTGCACGCCCGGCTGCAGCTCGCGCGTCGGCAGATCGGTGTGCGGCGGCAGGTTCAGCGACGTATACGCATTGCTGTCCGGGCGCGGCTTCGATTCGACGTCGAACAGCACGCCGAAATTGCTCTCGCGGATCAGGCCCACGCGGCGCGCGGTCTCGTCGACGCGGCCACGCTCGGCCGGCACGCCTTCGACGAGCGTCAGCCCGGTGCGCTGCAACGCGGCGAGCCAGGCGAGCAATGCGCCGTCGTCCTCCATCACGTCGCGCCACGCGAACACGCCGATCGCCGTCGCATCGTCGCCGGCCCATACGTGCCGCCCGTGCGCGGCCTGGCGCTCGGCGCGCGACGCGTCGTCGTACGCATGCGCGCGCAACCAGCCCGGCGACCACGCGCTGCGATGCCCGTCGTTCCACTCGACGTGCAGCGCGCCGTCGGTTTCGACGTGTACGGTGAGCGCCGACAGATCCTCGCGCGCGTCGGCGATCTCGAACACCTGTTCGCGTGTGACCGCATGCACGCATGCGGAGCACGCGCAGTTGTCGCGCAGCCAGTCGAAGTGAAACGGCGATCGTCGCGCGTCGCTCCATTCGACGTCCACCGCTCCGTCGCCGATTGCTACCGCGGCAATGGCCGCATTGGCCGCGTCGGCGGAAAACGTCCGCCAGTCCTCGATACGGTGTTGCGCTGCCTGCATCGTTGCCTCCCGGAAACGCCCGCTACGCGTGTGGTGCGAGCAGAAACCCGCCGACCGTCCGGTGCATCCGCGCCGCCTGCGGGCTCGTCCCGAGCGCGCGCCAGCAGCCGTGCACCAGCCCCTCTCCCATCCAGTAGTGCGCAGCGCCGCCGGCCGCGCGAATCCGTTCGACGTACACGCGCGCATCGTCGCGCAGCGGATCGTGCTCGGCGCCGATCGCGAGCACGGGCGGCAAGCCGTCGAAACGCGACGCCGCGAGCGGCACCGACGCACGCAGCAGCGGATTGCCGTCCAGCAGTGCATCGGGCAGGTCGCCGTCCAACTGGCCGTCCCAGTACAGCGCGCAATAGCGATGGACGTCGTCGAGCGTCAGCATCGGCGCATGCGCTTCCGTTTCGCGCGCGGGCGATTGCGGTTCGAACCCGAGCATCGGATAGACGAGTGCGATGCCGTCGATGCCGCCTTCGCCCGCATCGCGCAGCGCGGTCGCGACGGCCGCCGCGAGCATGCCACCCGCGCTGTCGCCCGCAAGCGTCAGCGGCCACGCGCACGGCCCGAACGGCCAGCGCGCATCGCGCGCGGCGCGTGTGACGGCAAGGCAATCCTCAAGAGCAGCCGGTGCGCGGTGTTCGGGCGCCAGCCGGTAGTCGACCGCGATCACGTCGAGCCCCGTGTCGGCCGCCAGTTGCGCGGTGATCAGTGCATGACTGTCGAGCGAGCCGACGACGAAGCCGCCGCCATGAAAAAACAGCACCGTGCCGCGCGGCGTACCGTGCGCGGCCGTGTAACGCCGCAGTGCGATCGCGCGTCCGTCCGGTGCGTGCCACACGGCATCCTGCTGCACGATGCCGGTCGGCAGAGCCGCCGGTGTCCACTCGGCCGCGAAGCGGTCGTAGAGGCGGCGCTGCTCGCCGGGCGAGCGCGCCGCCGCGTCGGCCGGATACCACGTGTCGACGGCTGCGACGAACGCCGCGATTTCCGGTTCGAGCATCGCATGCCTCCGCGGTTGAAGATCGACGCTAGCGCCGCGGCGGCAGCCCGATCACGCGGCCCGCATACGCCGGCTCCGCGCAATCGCGCTGCAACGCATGAAGCTCGGCCACGCGCGCGGCGACGTCTTCATCGAACGGCGCAGACTTCGCGCCGTCGCGCGTATCGACGTGCAGCAGCATCTGCTCGCTCGCCGATACCGCGTCGTCGTGCCCATCCGCGAACAGTTCGAGATACAGGTGCAGCCGCTTCGCGTCGTGCGCGAGCACGCGCGCATCGACGCGCACCTGCGTGCCCTCCTTGATCTCGTGCAGGTAGTTCACGTGCGCTTCGAGCGTGTAGACCGAGCGGCCCCGCTCGCGACGCGCGGCGTCGTCGAGGCCGATGCGATCCAGCAGCGCATCGGTCGCGAAGCTGAAGATCAGCAGGTAGAACGCATCGCGCAGGTGGCCGTTGTAGTCGACCCATTCGGGCCGCACCACGTCGCGGTATATCGTCAGCGGGGTATCGCCCGTCATCGCCTGTCCTTAGAGTCTGTTCCTAGTCCTCGAATCGCATCCCGTGCCGCGCCTTCACCGCGGCGATCGATTTCAGCACCTCGGTAATGCACTCGTCGCGATAGCGTTCGAGTTCCTTGATGCTGCGCGTGCCCTGCTGTTCGGTCGTGCCTTCGACGACGCTGTCGATCAGCGCGTCGGTGAGCGTCGGCGCGACCAGCTTCGTCCACGGCAGTTCGAGCGCAGGGCCGAACTGCTGCATGAAGTGTCGCATGCCCGCGTCGCCGCCCGCCAGCGTGTAGGTCAGGAACGTGCCCATGAACGACCAGCGGATGCCCGCGCCGAAACGGATCGCGTCGTCGATCTCGCCGGTCGTCGCGACACCTTCGTTGACCAGGTGCAGCGCCTCGCGCCACAGCGCTTCGAGCAGCCGGTCCGCGATGAAGCCCGGCACTTCCTTGCGCACGTGCAGCGGCCGCATGCCGAGCTTGCGGTAGATCTCCATCGCCGCTTCGACTGCTTCCGGCGACGTGCGCTCGCCGCCGAGCACCTCGACGAGCGGCAGCAGGTAGACCGGATTGAACGGATGGCCGACCACGCAGCGCTCCGGATGCGTCGCACGCGCGTAGAAATCCGTCGGCAGCAGCCCCGACGTCGACGACGCGATGATCGCGTCGGGTTTCGCCGCGCGGCTGATCTGCTCGTGCAGTTCGAGCTTCAGCGCCTCGCGCTCGGGCGCGCTTTCCTGGATGAAATCGGCATCGGCGACGCACGCTTCGATCGTCGGCACGAAACGCAGCCGCGCGGGATCGGCGCCAGGAGCGAGGCCGACGCGTTCGAGCGCGGGCCACGCATTCGCGACGTTCGCACGCAGCCGTTCTTCCGCGCCCGGCGCGGGGTCCCATACGACCACGTCGAGACCGTGCGCGAGCGCGCGGGAAATCCACCCGCTGCCGATCACGCCGGTGCCGATGGCAGCGAATGTCTTGATGTCGGTCTTCACAGCCATGTCAACGCATCCTTCAATTCAAGGGAAATTGGTGGGCGACCACGCCTGCGCGCGCCGCCATGTCGTATCGATCAGGAAAAACTCAAGCGAATTCGGCGATCGCACGGCGTTCGAGCGGACGCTCGCCGCGTGCGGGCAGGCCAAGCTTGCGGCGGCCTTCGGCTGGCGTCAGCACGCGGGCGCCGAGCCGTTCGACGATCTCGCGTGCGCGCTCGACGAGCGTGCCGTTGGTCGCATGCACGCCGCGGTCGAGCCAGATGTTGTCTTCGAGGCCGACGCGCACGTGGCCGCCGAGCAACATCGCCTGCGCGACCATCGGCATCTGCATGCGGCCGATCCCGAAGCCGGCCCAGTGCGCGCCCGGCGGCAGGTTGTCGACCATCGCCTTCATCGTGCCCGTATCGGCCGGCGCGCCCCACGGAATGCCGAGGCAAAGCTGGAACAGCGGCGGATCGTCGAGCAGCCCTTCCTTCAGCAACTGCTTCGCGAACCACAGATGGCCCGTATCGAAGATCTCCAGCTCCGGCTTCACGCCGAGCTCCTGGATGCGCTTCGCTCCGGCGCGCAACTGCGCGGGCGTCGACACGTAGATGTAGTCGCCGTCGCCGAAATTCAGCGTGCCGCAGTCGAGCGTGCAGATCTCGGGCAGCAGTTCCTCGACGTGCGCGAGACGCGTGAGGCCGCCGACCAGATCGGTGCCCTTGCCGAAACGCATCGGGTCCTCGCCCGGGCCGATCTCGAGATCGCCGCCCATGCCGGCCGTCAGGTTGATGATCACGTCGACGTCGGCCGAGCGGATGCGGTCGACCACTTCGCGGTACAGGTTCGGGTCGCGGCTGCCGCGCCCCGTCTGCGGATCGCGCACGTGGCAGTGCGCGACGGTGGCGCCGGCCTTCGCGGCCTCGATCGCAGCGGCCGCGATCTCCTTCGGCGTGACCGGAATCGCCGGATGCTTGCCGACCGTATCGCCCGCGCCGGTGACGGCGCAGGTCACGATGACTTCATGGTTCATGCTGTTTGCCTCGCTTGACTCTGGTTATTCCGCATTGCTGATGTTTTTTCGGTGCACGCGTCGTGCAACGTGCAGGCCATTACAGGCCGAGATACGCCTTGACCGCCGGTAAGCCGTCCTTGCCGTCGAACGTCTTGACGCCTGCGAGCCACGGATCGAGCACCTGCGGGTTCTTCTTCAGGTAGGCCTTCGCGGCGTCGGCCGGCTTCGTCTTGTTCATCACCGACTGCATCAGCTGGTTCTCGAGCTGCGTCGAAAAACGCAGGTTCGTGACGAGCTTGCCTGCGTTCGGGCAGCGCGCGATGAAGTCGGGCGCCGTCAGCGTGTACACGCGCGCTTCGCCGTAGTTCGGGCCGAACGACGCGTCGCCACCGGACAGGTAGTTCATGCTGAGCTGGATGTTCATCGGATGCGGTTCCCAGCCGAGGAACACGACCCACTTCTTCTCGCGGATCGCGCGCTCGACCGTCACCAGCATTCCGGCCTCGCTCGATTCGACCAGCTTGAAGCCGCCGAGCCCGTACTGGTTCGTGTCGATCATCTTCTGGATCGTCGCGTTCGCGCTGCTGCCCGGCTCGATCCCGTAGATCTTGCCGTCGAGTTCCGCGCGGTGCTTCGCGATGTCCTCGAAAGTCTTCAGGCCGGCCTGGTATTCGTAGCTCGGCACCGCGAGCGTCGCCTTCGCGCCGGACAGGTTCGGCGTTTCGACGACGTTGATCGACTTGCTGTCGAGGAACGGCTGGAGCTGTTTCTGCTGCACGGGCCACCAGTAGCCGAGCGACACGTCGAGCTGCTTGCTTTTCAGGCCGGCGAACGAGATCGGCACCGACGCGATCGTCGTGGTCGGCTTGTAGCCGAGCGCCTCGAACACGGTCGACGCGAGCGCCGTGGTCGACGTGATGTCGGTCCAGCCGATATCCGCGAAACGCACGGTGCGGCAGGTCGCGGCATCCGTTTCGGCACGCGCCGCGTTCGTGAACGCGGCGGTCGCCAGCACGGCCGCGACAAGCGCGGCGATCTTCGTCGACTTCATGGTTCGGTTCCTCCCGGTGGGACTCGTCGCAGCCGGTGCGCGGGGTGTGCGCCGGCCTGCATCGTGGGAGTAAAAGTAACGAGCCATATTGGCCGCGAGAAGACCGGCGGCGACCTGTTCTTGACTATTTGCGACTATGGGTGGAAACCACTAGTGTTTTGGAGAGGCTTGTTGGACGGGGTTTTGCCGCGTGTTTTGGGTGAAGCGGGCTTGTCCGCATGCGGCGCGAGGCTTTCGATTCCGTCGGGAAGGGACGGGATGCCGATGCGGCTTCGGGCTCGAAGCTGGAGCCGCTCGGATGTATTGACCAGGTCGGCCCGGCGACTTCCACAGCGCGCTTGATCGTACGTTGGAAAGCCGTCCGTCCGTTCGTAGAAACAGACGTCTACACGATCGTCCCGCGAGCAATCGTTGCTCGAACCATCGTGCTGCCCTTCCTCCAGCAGCCGAAAGACCGTTTCACATTGCGGAACTCGCGTCGAATTCCCGCGGCATCCCTTTTTCGCCGCTTGAAAACTTGTTTTGCATCGCAAAAATCGCCACGCATCTCATTGAAAAACAAGGGAAATTTATGTCTTATGTCTTATATAAGACATCATCAAAAGCGCATCGAGCGGCGTTACTATTCAGTCATGCAGTTCGCTTCGACATACGGAGCGCCACGCTCGACCATTTACTCAAACGCGCTTTGCTCTCAGGAGATTGACATGGCCCAGTATCAAGACGACATCAAGGCAGTTGCCGGTTTGAAAGAAAACCACGGCAGCGCGTGGAATGCCATCAGCCCCGAGTATGCCGCCCGCATGCGTGCCCAGAACAAGTTCAAGACGGGTCTGGACATCGCGAAGTACACCGCCAGGATCATGCGCGCAGACATGGCCGCCTACGATGCCGACCCGGCGAAGTACACGCAGTCGCTCGGCTGCTGGCACGGTTTCATCGGCCAGCAGAAGATGATCTCCATCAAGAAGCACTTCAACAGCACCGAACGCCGCTACCTTTATCTGTCCGGCTGGATGGTGGCCGCGCTGCGCTCCGAGTTCGGCCCGCTGCCGGACCAGTCGATGCACGAAAAAACCTCCGTCAGCGCGCTGATCCGCGAGCTGTACACGTTCCTGCGCCAGGCCGACGCCCGTGAGCTGGGCGGCCTGTTCCGCGAGCTGGATGCAGCCGAAGGCGCTGCGAAGGCCGCCATCCAGGAAAAAATCGACAACCACGTGACGCACGTCGTGCCGATCATCGCCGACATCGACGCGGGTTTCGGCAACGCGGAAGCCACGTACCTGCTGGCCAAGCAGTTCATCGAAGCGGGCGCATGCTGCATCCAGATCGAAAACCAGGTGTCCGACGAGAAGCAGTGCGGCCACCAGGACGGCAAGGTCACCGTGCCGCACGAGGACTTCCTCGCGAAGATCCGCGCGATCCGCTACGCGTTCCTGGAACTGGGCGTGGACGACGGCATCATCGTGGCCCGTACCGACTCGCTGGGCGCCGGCCTGACCAAGCAGATCGCCGTGACCAGCACGCCGGGCGACCTGGGCGATCAATACAACTCGTTCCTCGATTGCGAAGAACTGTCGGCCGACCAACTGGGCAACGGTGACGTCGTCATCAAGCGCGACGGCAAGCTGCTGCGTCCGAAGCGCCTGCCGAGCAACCTGTTCCAGTTCCGCGCCGGCACGGGCGAAGCGCGCTGCGTGCTGGATTGCGTCACCGCTCTGCAAAACGGCGCCGACCTGCTGTGGATCGAAACCGAAAAGCCGCATATCGCGCAGATCGGCGGCATGGTCAGCGAGATTCGCAAGGTCATCCCGAACGCGAAGCTGGTGTACAACAACAGCCCGTCGTTCAACTGGACGCTGAATTTCCGTCAGCAGGCGTATGACGCGATGAAGGCCGAGGGCAAGGATGTGTCGGCATACGACCGCGCGCAGCTGATGAGCGTGGAATACGACGAGACCGAACTGGCGAAGCTGGCCGACGAGAAGATCCGCACGTTCCAGGCCGACGCATCGCGCGAAGCGGGCATCTTCCACCACCTGATCACGCTGCCGACGTACCACACCGCCGCGCTGTCGACCGACAACCTGGCCAAGGAATACTTCGGCGACCAGGGCATGCTGGGTTATGTGGCCGGCGTGCAGCGCAAGGAAATCCGCCAGGGCATCGCCTGCGTGAAGCACCAGAACATGTCCGGCTCGGACATCGGCGACGACCACAAGGAATACTTCAGCGGCGAAGCGGCGCTGAAGGCGGCGGGTAAGGACAACACGATGAACCAGTTCTGATACCGGTCATACCCGAAGCGAAACGCCAGCCCAGCCGGGCTGGCGTTTTTTTATTCGGGAAGTCGTTCCGGCGAACTGCCGTCGACCACCGCGCGCCGGACCGTGCGTACCGCAAAAACGTGCTGGAGCCGGGCAAAACCCGCGATAATCTCCCGCTGACGCTGACCGTTCGGCGCCTGCGAGCCGGCCGCGGCGTGTGCCCGTCCGTTCGCAATCCCGTGCGATGTGCGACGACCACCGGATTCCATCCCCTGCCCCGATGCCCGAGGATTTCCACTTCCTGTTGCTGCCCGGCTTCTCCGCGCTCGGCTTCATGTCCGCGGTCGAGCCGCTGCGCGTCGCGAACCGCTTCCGCACCGAGCTTTACCGCTGGCACGTGATCAGCGCCGACGGTGCGCCGGTCACCGCGAGCAACGGCATCCCCGTCGCCGCCGAAGCCGCGTGCGCGGACGTCGCGCAGGTCGATACGGTGTTCGTCGTCGCGGGTTTCGATCCGCTCGTGTGCTACACGCGCGCGCTCGGCGACTGGCTGCGCCGCCAGCACCGGCACGGCGCGACGCTCGGCGGCATCGACACGGGCAGCTTCGTGCTCGCGGAAGCCGGGCTGTTCGACGCGTCGCAGCCGCTGACGCTGCACTGGGAAGCGCTGGCCGCGTTCCGCGAGCGCTATCCGGGCCTGAACGCGACGCAGGAGCTGTTCGAGATCGACGACCGGCGCATCACGTGCGCGGGCGGCACCGCGTCGATCGACATGATGCTCGACCTGATCGGGCGCCGGCACGGCGCCGATCTCGCGGCGGCGATCTCCGAGCAGTTCGTCGTCAGCCGCATCCGGCAGCGCTCGGACAGCCAGCGGCTCGAGATCGCCGCGCGCTACGGCGTGCACAACCGCAAGCTGATCCAGGTGATCGGCACGATGCAGCAGCACATGGAAAATCCGCTCGGCTCCGACGCGCTCGCGCAGGACGTATCGATCACGCGACGCCAGCTCGAACGGCTGTTCAGCGCGACGCTGAACGATACGCCGACGCATTTCTACCTGAACCTGCGCCTCGATCGTGCTCGCGAACTGCTGCAGCAGACCGACATGAGCATCACGTCGGTGTGCGTCGCGTGCGGGTTCGAATCGCCGTCGCATTTCTCGCGCACGTATCGCGCGCGGTTCGGCTTGAGCCCGCGCAGCGACCGTCGCGCAACACGCTGATCGTCGCGGGTTTTAATCACAATCCTGCGTGGTATTGCGCGTTCCGGCGGCGTTTCCCGCCGCTCGCTGAACAATGCCGGCGATCGATCGACGGACCGAAGCGATCGTCGAAAATAATTTGCAATGTCGCCGAAAATATTCTGTAACATACCTCGCAATTAGATAGGCAGCCTAACGAGACGAGAGACTGGATTCGACGCATGTCGATCCGCGCAAGGCTGCCGGCCGATATCCAACCGATATCAGTATCGATCCGAGGGGTCTGACATGACGATGCTCGCTTCGCCGTCGCCGCACCTGCCTGCCGTTCGCTTCCCCACCGCTGCTCCCGCCTGTTTCTTCTCGACCTGACATTTAGGTTTCCTTAGTCAGTCGACGCTCCCAACACCGCTTCGCCGCACCGGTTCCATCGAGCCGGCGCGCGGGCCGTGTCGTGCCTGCGCGCCACGAGTACGCGGGCGTGTCCAACCGTTGAGATGAGGATCACGTATGCAGACATCACGCAAAGCATTGCCGCTCGCCCTGAGCCTTGCGCTCGGTTTCGGCATCGTCGGCGGCACCGCGGCCGATACGAAGGTCTCGAATCCGCAGGCAGCGAGCCTGCGCGAAAGCCTGACGCGCGGCGTCGCGCCGCCCGCCGCGAAAGCCGATACGGCCACCGGGCAGTTCCGCGCGGACGGCGTCGCCGTCACGCTGTACAACCCCGCGTATCGCGTGAAGAAGGCCGCCGCGACACCCGCTGCAATCGCGCGCGACTTCGTCGCAACGCAGGCGACGCAGCTCGGGCTCGACGCGGCCGCGCTCGCGAGCCTCGTCGTCACGTCGGAGCGCGACGATGCCGACTTCACTGTCGTGCGCCTGCAGCAGCAGGCCGCCGGGCTGCCCGTGTACGGCAGCGACATCGCGGTGACGGTCGCGAAGGACGGCCGCATCCTGTACGTTGCGAGCAACACGATCAACGGCGTGGTCGCGACGTCGCGCAAGTCTCAGGCGGTCGACCAGCAGCAGGCGCTCGACCGTGCGCGCGCGTATCTCGGCGTGAGCGGCTTCACGAATCTCGACGCGCAGCTCGTCGCGTTCGTCGACAAGGCCGGCACGCACACCGCATGGAAGGTGCGCGGCCGCCCGCAGGACGGCCCGAAGGGCGACTGGGAACTGCTGATCGACTCGGGCAGCGGCGAAGTGCTGCGCGCCGAGGACAAGGCGTTCTATGCCACCGACGGCACGGGCTTCGTGTTCCGTCCGGATCCGCTGTCGCCGACGAAAAGCAGCTACGGCAGCACCGGCTACAAGGACAGCAGCGACGCCGATTCGACTCAGCTCACGGCCGCGCGCGTGCGCGTGACGCTGAAGGATCTCGGGCAGTCGGGCGCGCGCTACGCGCTGTCGGGCCCGTATGCGGCGTGCGTCGATTTCGATGCGCCGCGCGACAACGCGTGCCCGCTGCAGTCGACGCCCGCGTTCGAGTTCACGCGCGGCAACCTGTATTTCGAGGCTGTGAACGCGTACTACCACATCGACACGTTCCTGCGCTACGTGAACCAGACGCTCGGCATCAAGGCGTTGCCGTACCAGTACACGGGCGGCGTGCAGTACGATCCGCACGGCGAATCGGGCGACGACAACTCGTCGTACTCGTCGAGCAGCGGCCGGCTGACCTTCGGGCAAGGCGGTGTCGACGATGCCGAGGATGCGGACGTCGTGATTCACGAACTCGGCCACGGCATCCACGACTGGGTGACCAACGGCGGCCTGTCGCAGCAGGAGGGGCTGTCCGAAGGCACCGGCGACTATCTCGCCGCCGCGTACAGCCGCGACTTCAACCAGTGGAGCCCGTCGGATGCGCAGTACAACTGGGTCTTCAACTGGGACGGCCACAACGAGTACTGGGGCGGCCGCGTGACCAACTGGAACGTCGGGCGCACCTATGCGCAGGCGCGCGGTGCCGAGATCCATACGGCCGGCCAGTATTGGGCATCGTGCAACCTCGTCGCGCGCGACGCGATCGGCGCGCAGGCGATGGACAAGGCGTTCCTGAAGGGGCTGTCGATGACCAACAGCTCGACCAACCAGAAGGCCGCCGCTCAGGCCGTGCTGACGGCCGCCTCCGCGCTCGGCTACAGCAGCGCGCAGCTCACGGCGATCGGCAATGCGTACAACAAGAGCTGCACGTACGGCGTGACCGTGCCGCAGAAATCGTAGTTCCGCAGCAGGCGGGGGCGCATCGCACGACCTGCGGCGCGCCCTCCTCCTCGACATCGTTACCCTCGCGAGATCGAACATGCCTACTCTGAAACTCACTCATCTGAGCGCCGCGCTGGGCGGCATGCTGTTGACTGCAGCCGCGCATGCGGCCCCCGTGTGGATCACGCTCGGCGATGCGGCGTTCCGCCAGCTTCAACGCATCGATGCGAGCGCGACCGCGCAATACAGCACGACCGTCGATGCCGGCAAGACGGCCGATGGCGCCGCGCGCCGCGAAACGGTTCATGTCGTCGAGATCGACGATTCGCGACTCGGCGAGCTGGCCCACGCCGTGCACCGCACGCGCGGCCACGGGCCCGGCTACGTCGTGCACGATTCGTTCGACGAAGCGCGCCAGGCGCTGCAGCCGTTGCCGCCGGCGCTCGCGAAGCACGCCGCGGCACCCGCGTACAGGGTGTCGAACGTGCCGCAGATCGGCACCTGGATCCAGCAACTGCAGGCCAGCAACATCGTCGGCACGATCACGTCGCTGTCGGGCTTCACGAACCGCTACTACACGACGTCGCACGGCGTTGCCGCATCGGACTGGCTCGCGCTGCAGTGGAAGCAACTGGCGGGCGCGCGCGCCGACATCACCGTCGAACAGTTCGCGCACACGGGCTTTCCGCAGAAATCCGTGATCCTGACGATCCGCGGCAGCGATCCGGCCGCGGGCACCGTCGTGCTGGGCGGCCACCTCGATTCGACCGTCGGCCGCACGACGGAGAACACGCGCTCGCCCGGCGCGGACGACGATGCGTCGGGCATCGCGAGCCTCACCGAAGCGCTGCGCGTGCTGCTCGCGAACAACTACCGGCCGAAACGGACGATCAAGTTCGTCGGATACGCGGCAGAAGAAGCCGGCCTGCTCGGCTCGAAGGCGATCGCGAAACAGTTCCGCGCGCAGAATGCGAACGTGGTCGGCGTTTTGCAGCTCGACATGACGAACTACAAGGGCGATCCGAAGGATATCTACCTGATCACCGATTACACGAACGCGTCGCAGAACACCTACCTGACGAATCTGGCGAAGACCTACCTGCCGGAACTCGCGATCGGCACGTCGCAGTGCGGGTATGCGTGCTCGGATCATGCGTCGTGGAATGCGCAGGGCTATCCGGCGTCGTTCCCGTTCGAGGCCGACCAGAACGACAGCCCGTATATCCATACCGTGAACGACACGCTGGAGAACTCGGATCGCCAGGCAAACCACGCGCTGAAGTTCGGGAAGCTGGCGCTGGCCTATGCGGTCGATCTCGGCGGGGATGGCTCCGCAGCCGTGAAGCCCTGACGGCAGGCGGTCATGTCGTTCGTCGATCCGGAAACGAAGGACGCATGTGCTCGCGGCTCGCACACGCGTCCTTCGCGAAGGGTCCGCCGCCGGCATCGTGCGTCACCTCCGTCGCACGCTTGACTCCCGTCGAACCGCGAACGCGTGATCATCCGGATAGAATCGTCGTTCGATCACTCCGCTACACGCTTCCCCCATGACCGACACCACCCGCTCCGTCGACGATCTGTCACCCGCTCGCGTCACGACCGCATTCGACCTGCCCGGCCATACGACCGTTCGCTCGCTCGGCGTCGCACAGGGCATCATCGTGCGTTCGCGCTCGATCGTCGGCTCGTTCGGCGCATCGCTGCAGACGATCTTCGGCGGCAACATCACGCTCTACACGTCGCTGTGCGAGAAAGCCCGCCAGCAGGCATTCGACAAGATGCTCGCCGATGCGCGCAAACTCGGCGCGAACGCAGTCGTCGCGATGCGCTATGACTCGACCGAGATCGGGTCGGGCGTCACGGAAGTGATCTGCTATGGCACGGCCGTGCGTGTGACGCAGGACGTGTGACGCGCGTCATGCGTCACACGTCGCGCTCGAGCGACTTCATGTTCGTGAGCTGAGGAAACAGCCGCATCCACGCGAGCGCGACGGCAATCGTCGCAGCACCGCCGACGACGATTGCCGTCGGCGCACCCCACCATGCGGCCGTCACGCCCGATTCGAATTCACCGAGCTGGTTCGACGTGCCGATGAACAGCGAATTGACTGCGCTCACGCGCCCGAGCATGTCGTCTGGCGTACGAAGCTGCACGAGCGACAGGCGCACGACGACACTGACCACGTCCGATGCGCCCAGCGCGGCCAGCGCAACGAGTGACAGCGCGAAGTGCCGCGACAGCCCGAACACGATCGTCGCGATGCCGAACGCGATCACGCCGCCGAACATCGCGCGGCCCGGCCGCCCTTTCAACGGGAAACGCGTAAGCCACAGCGTGCCTGCGAGCGCGCCGACCGCGGGCGCCGCGCGCAATGCGCCGAGCCCCCACGGCCCGACTTGCAGAATGTCGCGCGCGTAGATCGGCAGCAGCGCGGTCGCGCCGCCGAACAGCACCGCGAACAGGTCGAGCGACAGCGCGCCGAGGATCGCCGGTTCGCGCCGAATGAACCCGATCCCCGAAAACACCGAACGCAGCGTGACCGGCTCGCGTGCAGGCGGCGCGCTGCGCAACGGAATCGTGCCGCTCAGCACCGCCGCGATCGCGAATGCCACGACGCTCGTGCCGAACGCGACGGGCGCACCGACACCGTAGAGCAGACCGCCGAACGCGGGCCCGAGGATCTGCGCGGCCTGGTTCGCGGACGTCGACAGCGCGGTCGCGCGCGGCAGGTCGGTGCGAGGCACGACGGCCGGCAGCAGCGACGACACCGACGGCGACTCGAACGCGCGGGCCGTGCCGACGATCGCCGCGAGCGCATACACGGCCGGCGCGGCCAGCCACCCTTGCACGGCGCCGAGCAGGAACACGCCGGCGGCCAGCGCCTCGACGCCCTGGCAGATCGTCGCGATGCGCCGGCGGTCGTAGCGGTCGGCTACTTGCCCGACGACGAGCGTCAGCGCGAACATCGGCACGAACTGCGCGAGGCCGACGAGACCGAGTGCGAACGCGCTGTGCGTGAGCGCGTACACGTACCAGCCGATTGCGACCGACAGGATCTGGAAGGCCAGCGACGACATCACGCGCGTGCCCCAGAAGCGCTGGAACGGCGCGTGACGGAACAGGTTGGCAGGTAACGGGGAGGAAGGAGCGGGTTCGGGTAAGTGGGCGGTCATCGGGGTCTCGGCGATCGGCGGTGCGTGACGCAACCGCTCAACGAGCGGCTACCTGCGCATGTGCGTGCTTGCGCAACGACTTGCCCATCGCGACGCGATATCGGTCCCCGGTCGTGGAGACGGTCGGCTGGACAGCGCAGACGCGGCCAAATCGCGATGATATGTCAATCACGGCAAAACGGCCGTTCGATCGGCCGAGGCAGGAGCGCACTACACCGGCGCATCCGTCCCGCACCGCAAAAAAGAAGTTCGTCGTGGATTTCCGGGGAACGCGGGGCAGACTGTCGGGGATCGGCCATCTATCGCCGTTCATCCGTTTCGTGGAGCGGTCAGTCGAACGCCGGATCCGCACCAGGTAGCTGACAGTCACGCACCAGTCAGGCTCATCGCGTCATCGACGGGAGCAAATCGGCGCACGCTACCCATGCTGAACGCGCGTCGCGTGTTTGACCGGGGATTTCGAACTGGACTGGGCTGTTCGTCTTTTGCTGATCACGATGGTATGGGCGGTGGCTGTGCTGCGGTGACGGTTGTGTAATAACCCATACACGGACGCGGCCGGCTTGCCAGAGCATCGCGCCGAAGTCGGATTGCGTTGATGAACGATTCGACCAACCCACCCGGTATTGCTACGGAAGTACTCATACCCTATCGGAATCCTTCCGGGATTCTGCATGAAGCGGTATCCAGCAAACATCTGCTAAATCAATTCTGGGCGCACAGCGCTACAGGAACCTGCGTAACAGCGGAGAATCGACGTGGTTCCATGGCCAGAATGCGGCGTGATCGCTTCCAACGTGATTGGAACCGGGAACTTCCAGTTCTATATTGAACGAGAGATTGTCCCATGCGTTACCAGAAAATAATGCGTATCTTGAGGCTCCTCTCCGCTTGTGTGATTGCAATGCTGGCCGTTGCGACAACGGCGTGTGCGGCGGCATCCGAAGCGTCGCGCGAAGGTGGTCCAGACACACCGCAGTGGCGATCCGCACTTCACTACACACCGCAGCGCAACTGGATGAACGACCCCAACGGACTGGTCTACTACCAGGGCCTGTACCACCTGTTCTACCAGTTCAACCCGAATGCCAACGTATGGGGCGATATGTCGTGGGGACACGCCACCAGCCGGGATCTGCTCCACTGGAAGGAACAGCCGGTCGCGATGCGCGCGAACCCGACCGAGGAATTTTTCTCCGGCTCGATCGTCGTCGATGCGCACAACACTTCCGGACTGGGCACCGCGTGTTCGGCGCCGCTCGTCGCGCTTTACACAAGCGTATACAAGGCCGCCTCCGGCCATGCGCCCGGCACCCAGGCGCAGTCGCTTGCCTACAGCAACGATGGCGGTCGGACATGGCGGCAGTACGCACACAATCCGGTGCTCACCCTCAACCCGGAATCAAAAAACTTTCGCGACCCGAAGGTGTCGTGGTACGCGCCGGGCGGCTACTGGCTGATGACCACCGTGGTCGCCGACGCGCACGTCGTGAAGATGTACCGCTCGCACAACCTGATCGACTGGGAATTTCTCAGTGATTTTACGCTGCGCAACGTCCCCCATCACGGAACGCTCTGGGAAATGCCGGACCTGTTTCCGCTGCCACTCGACGGCGACAGTCGCAGGCAGAAGTGGGTGATGATCGTCAACGTCAATCCGTGGTCGATTGCGGGCGGCTCCGGCGTGATGTATTTCGTCGGCCACTTCGACGGCCGCACGTTCACGCCGGAGCATGTGGCGCCGGCCGGCTCGGATCCTGCCGAGTACCAGTGGCTCGACAACGGCGCCGACTACTACGCGGCTGGCACGTTCGCCAATGCGCCGGACGGCCAGGCGATCACGATCGGCTGGATGAGCAACTGGGACTACGCGGCGCAGATCCCGACCACACCGTGGCGGGGCGCCATGGCGCTGCCCCGCGTGCTCGCGCTGAAAACCATTAACGGAATGCCGCGGCTCACGTCCGCGCCGGTCGCGCAGTATGCGTCCTTCGTGCGAGGCCTTGCGGCGACGCACGTGAAAACGCTGACGGTGTCGTCGGCAACCCGCGAACTCGCGCCGGCCACGCGCGGCGCCGTGCAGAACATCGACGTGACGATCAGCCCGCATTCGGCCAGGCGTGCCGGGCTCATCGTGCGCGGCTCGGCCGATGGTGAGACGGGCACTCGGATCTTCTACGACACCGCAAACCGTACCTTGACGCTCGACCGGTCGAGGTCCGGCGACACCCAGTTCTCGAACGCGTTCAGCAAGCAGCACGTTGTCAATTTGCCGCTGGAGAACGGGAAGTTGCACCTTACCGTGCTGGTTGACCGGAATTCGGTGGAAGTGTTTACGGGCGAGGGCCATGCCGTCATCACGGACCTCATCTTTCCGGCACCCGACGACAATCGCGTGTCGGTCTTCGCCGACAACGGCGACGCGACGTTCATCGATATGACGATTACCCGTCTCGCTGGTCCGCGCGGTGCGGAACAATAGTGCAAAAAGCTGGCGCGAAAGGTCGGATGAAAACGGGGCGCCGCCGCAACGCATCGCATGCTGGATCTACGACAAGGACTTGCCTGACTCTCTCTAAGCTCAAGGCTCCCGATCAGTCGCGTCGCATCGCACATCGCGAACGTCAAGGCGTCCGGGATGGTCCACCCGCTCGACGAATGGGCGCGACTTTGAACTATGCATGTAATACCGACGATGCCAGCACCGGGCCAATCCCATCGGCATTCGGACTGACACAATCAATCGGTTGACACGTTCAAACGCGTGTTCTTGACTGGAGTCGCGCGTCGTTAAGAATTATGGCGTGCTACTGATCATCAGGATCATTACCTGGGAGACAAATGATGGTATATCGCTGCTCTCCACGAACCCGATTGGCCCAATCCCGTCTACTGACCAACGCAGTTTCCGCCGCACTCCTCGCCATCATCGCAGCACCCGCTCAAGCGCAATTCCCGGCACCGACACCACATTCGCAGCAGGCCTTCGATCCGGCCACCAACTTCACCTCCCGGTGGACACGGGCGGATGCCCGCCAGATCAAGGCCATATCCCTTCCCACCACAGTCGGCGGGAACTCCCTTCCCCCTGCGCTCACCATGCCGAACATCCCCGCAGACTTTCCTGATACCAATGCCGATTTCTGGGTATGGGATACCTGGCCTCTCGCCGATCTGCACGCGGTGCAGCTCAGCTACAAGGGCTGGGATGTGATTTTCTCGCTGACCGCCGACCGCCACGGCGGTTATTCGTTCGATGACCGGCACGTGCATGCGCGGATCGGGTTCTTCTACCGCAAGACCGGGATTCCCGCGTCGCAGCGGCCCGCGAACGGCGGGTGGACCTTCGGCGGCCATCTGTTCCCGGATGGCTCGAGCATCAAGGTCTTCGGCCCCACCGTGCCGATCACGCAAAACGCCGAATGGTCCGGCTCGGCCCGCCTCACCAACGGCGCTAACCTCAGTATCTACTATACGGCGCTAGCGTTTAACAAGACGTCCCCGAGCGGCCCGGACATCACGCCGCCGGTTGCGATCATCACGCGTGCGGACGGCCATATCCACGCGGACGCCACGCATGTGTGGTTCGACGGCTTCAACGACCACCAGGCGCTGCTGCAACCCGACGGCGTCCTGTATCAGAATGGTGCGCAAAATAATTTCTACAACTTCCGCGACCCGTACGTGTTCCTCGATCCGGCTCATCCGGGCGATACGTACATGGTGTTCGAGGGCAACACTGCCGGCCCGCGCGGGGCGCCCACGTGCACTGCCGACGACCTCGGCTATGTGTCCGGGGACCCGTTCGCGGAGACTGTGGCTGCGGTGAATGCGTCAAGCGCGGTACTGCAGAAAGCGAACGTCGGCCTCGCGATCGCGACGAACCCTCAGCTCACTGCATGGAAGTTTCTCCCACCGATTCTGTCTGCGAACTGCGTGGACGATCAGACCGAGCGGCCGCAGATCTATCTGTCCAACGGCAAGTACTACCTTTTCACGATCACCCACCGTTCGACC
Source organism: Burkholderia sp. DN3021 (assembly GCF_049805555.1). Lineage (NCBI taxonomy): Bacteria > Pseudomonadati > Pseudomonadota > Betaproteobacteria > Burkholderiales > Burkholderiaceae > Burkholderia > Burkholderia sp. DN3021. The sequence goes on from NZ_JBNCAB010000001.1 coordinate 94,208, forward strand.
TATGCGACCGGCGTTGACGGGCCGGATGGGGTGATGGGCTTCGTCGGCAACGGCATTCGCAGCGACTTCCTGCCGATGAACAGGGGGAGCGGCCTGGTGCTCGGAAACCCGACCGACCTCACTCAACCGGTCGGCTTTCCATTTGCGTTGGACCCGAACCAGAATCCGCGGACATTCCAGTCGTATTCGCACTATGTGATGCCCGGCGGTCTGGTCGAGTCCTTCATCGACGCGATCGGCCCACGGCGCGGCGGCTCGCTGGCGCCGACCGTGAAAATCAACATTGGCCTCACATCGTCGGCGGTCGACCTGACCTATGGCACCGGCGGTCTGGGCGGATACGGCGATATCTCAGCCAACCGGCCCGCTCTCGGTCGGGGCGGCGCGAACAATGGAGGAGGCAACGCGCCATAAGCTGGCCTGACTGTTACAGGGTGAGTTGTACGGTGAGCAGCATACCCGTACGCCACCCGTCTCGATCCGGGTGCGGCCTCGTGGCCGCACCTGACATGCTTTGCGACTGCCAATGCAGCTGCGCGCCTCGCGCGAAAAGTCTGGATGTGCCGACCATCTGCAATACGAGCGTTCCAGCCCAACCAGCCCAGCGCTCATTGCCCAACGCCGGGCACGTTACGATCAGACCGTGTGCAATCCAGAATATGTTCTGTAGAGCATCGCAACTCGCCAAAATGTCGGCGACGTTCCGCGCGGCACGCGTTTCTGACTGGGCGAAGCAGATATTCCCGATTGTCGACGCGGACTCAGGTGTCGGATCCCGATGGTCGAGCACTTGCACGCCAGCACTTAGGCACGGATGACTGCTTGTGTGCTTGGAATCTGCCGTTGAGGTCGCGCTGGGTCGACGGGCCGAAGTGGGTCGAACAGCCCCATCCCCGGAAATCCGCGAAGAAACAAAAAAAAGCGCGAACCGCAGTTCGCGCCAAAGAGAGATCTCGCTGAAGACGTCGCTGCTCCAAACCACCCCACTCAGAACGAATGCCGCATCCCGATCCGCACGTCGGCCTGCGTCTGCGTCGTCGACGGCGTGAAGCTGTAGCCGACCACCGCATCGACGCCGTGCGACGCGCGCAGGTAATCGCCGGAGATATACACGTCGGTGCGCTTCGACAGCAGGTAGTGCAGGCCCGCCGTGCCCTGGTTCCAGTGATGGCCTTCGAAACGCGTATGCTGGTAGCCCGCGATCAGGCTCAGCGCCGGCGTGAACTGGTACAAGCCGCCGCCTTCATACACCTGCATGTGCGACGACTGGCCGAAACCCTTGATCGTCGTGTACGAGAAGTTGGCGTCGAGCGTCAGCTTGCCGATCGTGTAGCTCGAGCCGATGCCGAACGTGCCCTGGCTGTCGACGTCCATCGGCGTGTTCGCGAACAGGTCGGTGCGCGCGCCGGTCGCCGGATCGACGGTGACGGTCTGCTGGCCGAGGAACGTATGCGTGCCGATCATCGCGTACGGGTCGAACGCGTAGATGCCGTTCGGGTTGTTCAGGCGCGTGTACGCGGCGCCGATCGAGAAGTCGCCCTTCGTGAAGCTCGCGCCCGCGCTCCATGCGCTGTTGCGGTGGAAATTGCCCGCGACGTTGCCGAACGAGTACATCGCGCCGAACTTGAAGCCGCTGAGGTCGTTCGACAGGAATTTCACCGAATTCGGCAGGCGGTCGCCGTTGAAGCGGTCGAAGTCGCCCTGGTGGATCGCATAACCGCTGCCCCACGCCGAGATGTTGTAGATCGACACGAGTTCGTTCGTGATGTCGAGCTGGTTGCCGAACGACAGCGTGCCCCAGTCGTTCTGCAGGCCGACATACGCCTGCCGGCCGAACTCCGCGCCGCCGAAGCCGAGCTGCCCGTTGCCGAGGTGGAAGCCGCTCTCGAGGGTGAACACGGCCTTCAAGCCGCCGCCCAGGTCTTCCGTGCCCTTCAGGCCGAAGCGGTTCCCGTATGAGACGCCGTCGTCGAACTTGACCACGTGCGAGCCGCCGGTGTTGTTCACGTACGTGATGCCCGCGTCGAGAATCCCGTACAGCGTCACGCTGCTCTGCGCATGGCCAATGGCGGGAATACAGGCCGCGCATGCAAGCGCGGCGGCTACGGCGACTTTCGTGTGCTTCATTATCGACCACCCTCCCTGAACCGTTCGATGGAAAGAATCTCGTCCCGGCGCGTGCCGCGATACGCCGGTGGATTCAAATTCGGTACGCCCGCTGGCTTCGGCATTTCGTTTTTCGCAATAACGCAGCCATTGGCGAAAAATACAAACCCATATTTCGGGTCACCCGTCTGAAGGCGACACTAAATGGTCACGATGCGACCGGTCGGGAAAACACGTAGACGGGCGGCACGGCAAAAACCGGCCGCCCAGGGAGCGGTCAACGGCCGTCGAGGGCCGCTCGCACGGCCGGCAGGCCCGGTGCGCCGGCGGCCGTCGTCACGCCGTCCAGCCAGCCGGCGACCAGCGCCGGGTCGGCCTTCAGCGCATGCTGCGCCGCGAGCGCGGGCGACGTTTTGTTATCGAGCATGTCGGCGATCATCCGGTTCTCGACGTCGACGGAGAACGTCATCTGCCGGAACAGCCGCGCAAGGTTCGCGCACTGGCCGGCAAACCCGGCGCGCGTGACTGTGTTGACCGTCGCGCCGCCGTAGTTCGGACCGAAGTACGCGTCGCCGCCCGACAGGTAGGTCGGATGGAACTTCGTGTTCATCAAATGCGGCTCCCACGCAAGAAACACGATCCAGCGCTTGTCGCGCACCGCGCGCTCGACCTGCGTGAGCATGCCCGTCTCGCTCGATTCGACGAGCGACCAGTTCGCCGTACCGAGCGCGTGGTCGGACAGCATCCGCTTGATGTTCTGGTTCGCGGGCGCACCGGGCTCGATCCCGTAGATCTTGCCGCCGAAGCGGTCTGCATAGCGCGCGAGATCGGCGAACGTATGCACGCCCGCGGCCGCGACGTAGTCGGGCACCGCCAGCGTGAACTTCGCGCCGCTCAGGTTCGCGTGCAGCACGTCGATCGATTTCTCGTCGACGAACGGCTTCATGAGCGGCGCCTGCGCGGGCATCCAGTTGCCGAGGAACACGTCGACCTGCCCTTTCTTGAGCCCCTGATACGTGATCGGCACCGACAGGTTCGCCACGTCCTGCCGGTAGCCGAGCGCCTTCAGCACGACGCCCGCCATCGCGTTCGTCGCGTCGATGTCGGTCCAGCCGGGCGCCGCCATTTTCACGTCGCTGCACGTCTGCGGGTCGGCCGCATGCGCGCCCTGCGTCGTCATCCAGCAGGCGGCCGCGGCGAGCGCCGCGCCGATCCGGATTGCTGCATTGCATTGCCGTTCCATCGCCAGCTTCCTCCGTCGTTCGTCAATGATCGCGATGCGGAGCGCTCAGCGCCCGACCCGCGGAAAGCGCGCCATCGCCTCGAGCGTGTCGAGTTCGATGTGATTGCGCATGTAACGCTGGCTCGCGTCGGTGAACGGCTGCCAGTCCCACGCGTGGATGCGGCCCTGCGTCGCCGCCGCGTAATGGAAGCGCCGGCGCCGCTGGCTCGCGCGCACCTGCCGGTCCAGCTCGGGCAGGTTCCAGCGCTGCGCGGCTTCAACGCGGAACGCCGCGAGCACACCGGCGGCTTCCGGCGAGCCGGCGAGATTCGTGAGTTCGCGCGGGTCGTCGGCGAGGTTGTAGAGCTGGTCGGGATCGGCCGGGCAATGCACGTACTTCCAGTCGCCGCGGCGGATCATCACGACCGGCGCGACCGCGCCTTCCGCCAGGTATTCGCCGAGCGCGACGTCGTGCGCGGGCGTGCCGTGCAGGTGCGGCACGAGGCTCGCGCCGTCAACCGGGTCGGGCCAGCCGCCGGCGGGCGCGGCGCCGGTCAGGTCGACGAGCGTCGGCAACAGGTCGACGTGCGACACGGGCCCGCGCACGCGCGCGGCGCCGAAGCGGCCCGGCGCATGGACGATCAGCGGCACGCGGCAGCCGCCTTCGAAGAACGTCATCTTGTACCAGAGCCCGCGCTCGCCGAGCATGTCGCCGTGGTCGGACGTGACGATCACGATCGTGTCGTCGGCAAACCCGCACTGCTCGAGCGCGGCCAGCACGCTGCCGAACTGCGCGTCGACGTAGGAGGTTGCGCCGTAGTACGCGCGGCGCGCGGCGCGGATCTGCGCGTCGGTCGGCGGCGTGCGGTCGTTCTCGCAGACGAAGCGCAGCCGCTGCGAATGCGGGTCGCTGTCCGCTGCATCGAGCCGCACGGCCGGCATGTCGATCTCGTCGTCGCGGTACAGATCCCAGTATTCGCGCGTGATCGCATACGGGTCGTGCGGATGGGTCAGCGACACGACCATGCAGAACGGCCGTGCGTCATGCCCGGCCGCGCGTTCGCGCGCAACGTCGTACAGCTTCTGCTTCGCGGCGAACGTGACTTCGTCGTCGAAATCGAGCTGGTTCGTGCGCACGCACGGGCCCGCGTCGAGCACCGAGCTCATGTTGTGATACCAGCTCGGCCGCTCGGTCGGGTTGTCCCAGTCGGGCACCCAGCCGAAATCGGCCGGATAGATGTCGGTCGTGAGCCGCTCCTCGAAGCCGTGCAACTGGTCGGGCCCGCAGAAATGCATCTTGCCGGACAGCATCGTCCGGTAGCCGCCCGCGCGCAGGTAGTGCGCGAACGTCAGCGTTTGCGCCGGCAATTCGGCGGCGTTATCGTAGGCGCCGATCCCGGACGGCAGCTTGCCGGTCAGCAGCGAGAAACGCGACGGCGCGCACAGCGGGCTCGCGCAGTACGCGGCGTCGAACACCACGCCTTGCGAGGCGAGCCGGTCGAGCGTCGGCGTGCGCGCGACGCGATTGCCGTACGCCGGCAGCGCGAACGGCGTGAGCTGGTCGGCCATCAGGATCAGGATGTTGGGTGTCGGGTTCGTCATCGGCGGTCGTGGGGAAAACGATGTTCGAATGGAACGGCGCGCCGCTTTGGCAGCGAGACGTCCGGCATGACGGATGCGGCCCGAAGAAAGTGCCGCGCATGCCCGCCGCGACTGGCTAGAATCGCGGAAAGGCCTGGCGCGGCGGCCGTGAAGTGCGTGTGCCGTACCGTCCGATGCACTATCGCCCGCCCGAATTCGTGCGGGAAGGCGTCCCGCCCTTATGGGGCCATTAGAAGGACTTATGTCGAAATCCGAACCGTTACCGTCGATGCAGGCGCTGCGCGCGTTCGAATCGGCCGCCCGGCTCGCGAGCTTCACGGCAGCCGCGCGCGAGCTCGGCTCGACGCAGCCGGCCGTGAGCCAGCAGGTGTTCCAGCTCGAGGCCGAACTCGGCGTGCCGCTGTTCGAGCGCAGCCCGCGCGGCGTCACGCTGACGGCCGACGGCCAGTGCCTGTACGAAGCCGTGCGGCTGAGCCTCGACACGCTGCGCGGCGCCACTGCGACGCTGCGCGCGCGCCGCGAGCACGGCGCGCTCACGATCGTCACCGACTTCGGCTTCGCGACCTACTGGCTGATGCCGCGCCTGGCCGGCCTGAAGCGCGTGATGCCGGATGTCGACGTGCGCGTCGTCACGTCACAGGATTACGACGCGCAGCGCGACCACGGCGACATCGCGATCCTGTTCGGCGACGGCCACTGGCCGTCGTGCACGGCCGCGCGGCTCTTTCCGGAATCCGTCACGCCCGTGTGTTCGCCCGCGTTCCGCGACGCGCATCCGCACGTCGCGCGGGCCGACCAACTGCTCGCGCTGCCGCTGCTGCACGTGCAGCCGACGCGCCCCGAGCGCTGGCTGTCGTGGTCCGGCTGGTTCGACGCGCACGGCCTTGACACGGCGGCCGCCGCGCGCGGCGTGACCTTCAACAGCTACGCGCTCGTGATCCACGCGGCGCTGCTCGGCGAAGGCGTCGCGCTCGGCTGGTCGCCGCTCGTCGACGAGCTCGTCGCGTCCGGGCAGCTCGTGAAGCTCGTCGACGCGCCCGTCGTCACGTCGCGCGGCTACTTCCTGGTGCGGCCGCCGCAGCGCCCCGAGCCGGACGCGACCCACGTGTTCCGGCGCTGGCTGCTCGACGCGTGCGCAAGCGCCTGACGAAGCGCGCCTGCCCCCGCGCGCTGGCGCACCGATACCAGCCACACGGCGCGTTGGTTCTATCCTCCCCAAAATCGTCCTGATTTACTTGAGTCTCCCGCAACCCGCGCGGCGCGGCGCTTTGGTGCGCTGCCGCACGGCCGTGCGCCCCATGCCATCCGAGGATTCTCATGACCGCCGAGCACCGCCCCGATCAATTCGTCCTGACACTGTCGTGCGCGAGCGCGGCCGGCCAGGTCGCCGCCGTCGTCGGCTTTCTCGATCGCCATCGCTGCTATGTCGATGCGCTGAACGTGTTCGACGACGATCTCAGCAACCGCTTCTTCGTGCGCTGCGTGTTTCATCCGACGGATGAAACGCTGCAGATCGACGCGCTGCGCCAGGAATTCGCGCCGATCGCGGCCGGCCTCGGCGGCGACATGCAATGGGCAATCCACGACGTGAACGCGCGGCCGAAGGTGCTGATCATGGTGTCGAAGCTCGAGCACTGCCTCGCGGACCTGCTGTTCCGCTGGCGGATGGGCGAACTGAAGATGGACATCGTCGGCATCGTGTCTAACCACCCCGATTTCGAGCCGATGGCCGCGCAGCACGGGCTGCCGTTCCGGCACTTCCCGATCACGGCCGAAACCAAGGCGCAGCAGGAAGCGCAGTGGCTCGACTTCTTCGAATCGAGCGGCGCCGAACTCGTGATCCTCGCGCGCTACATGCAGGTGCTGTCGCAGGAGACGAGCGCGAAGCTCGCGAACCGCGCGATCAACATCCATCACTCGTTCCTGCCCGGCTTCAAGGGCGCGAAGCCGTATCACCAGGCGCATGCGCGCGGCGTGAAACTGATCGGCGCGACCGCGCACTTCGTCACCGACGATCTCGACGAAGGCCCGATCATCGAGCAGGTCGTCGAGCGTGTGGATCACGCGCTGCGGCCGGAGCAATTGCTGGCGGTGGGGCGCGACGTCGAAAGCATCACGCTCGCGCGTGCGGTGAAGGCGTTTATCGAACGGCGGGTGTTCTTGAACGGGGATCGGACGGTGGTGTTTTCGTAAAGCCGGTACGCTGCAAGCGGGATCGACCGCCCGTCACGCGGAAGCCGACGGCACGCGCGAAGGCGCCGTGCCGATTCGCCGCTCACGGCAACCGACTCCGTTCGGCCTGCTTCAGCGCCTCGCGCGCGGACTTGAGCTGCACGCGCGTAAAGGCCAGCGCGTGCGCGGCGAGATCGTGACTGTCTTCCCACAGGTTGCGCCAGATCGCGAGGATGCCTTCGAGCGGCTGGCCGACGACACGCGACGAAAAACTCTCGAACGCGATCGGCCCCGTATAGCCGCCGAACACCAGCGCACGAAACACCGCGGTGAAATCGACGTTGCCCGATCCCAGATACCCGCGATGCGAATCGCCGATGTGCACGTAGCCGAGCTGCTCGCCGGTGTCGCGGATCGCCGACGTCACGTCCGACTCCTCGATATGCATGTGGTACGTGTCGAGATGCACCTTCACGTTCGGCCGGCCGACGCGCCGGCACAGCTCGACACCCTGCGACGCGGTGTTGAGCACGTTCGACTCGTAGCGGTTCACGACTTCGAGCCCGAGCGTGATGCCGCTTTGCGCGGCCGTGTCCGCCACCTGCGCGAGGATGTCGGCGGACATCGCGACGCCGGCGGCCGTCGTCGGCGTGAAATTCTTCTGGAACGCCGAATACAGGATCCCGCATACGTGCGTCGCGCCGCAGTCGCGCGCGACACGCAGCGCGGCCTCGAGTTTCTGCTTGCCGCGCGCGGCCTTCTGCGCATCGCCGCTCGAAATGTCGGATTGCGCATCGAGCCCGAGCGAGAACGTGATGCCGAGCCCGTACCGTTCGAGTTCGCGCCGCGTGAACGCGGCGTCGATCGAATCGGGATCGAGCGCGGGTACCTCGATGAAATCGAAGCCCGTCTCGGCCGTGTTCGCGATTGCGCGCGCGCATGCGTCGCGGCTCCAGCCGGCCTCCCAGACCAGCGCATGTACGCCAAGCTTGTTCATTTCGTCTCCTTCCGTTGAGAGGGTTCGAGGCCGCCGAGCGCCGGCGTCGCGATTCGATTGCGATTGCGCGGCCGCGACGCATGCCGGGCCCATGCCCAGCGCACCAGCATCACCGCGAGCAGGAACGCGCCCCACAGCGCGGTCGCGAGGTGCTGGCTCGCGCCGAGCAGGTTGAGGCCCGATGCGATCACCTGCAGGATCACGAGCGCGATCACGACCGGCGCGACGCGACCGAAGCCGCCGAACGGATCGACGCGCCCGAGAAAGCAGGCGAGCACCGAGATCAGCAGGAACGCCTCGCCATGACCGACCCGCACCGAGTTGAAGCGCGACAGCATCACGACGCCGGCCACGCCGCACATCAGCCCCGACAGCATGTAGATGCGCGTGATCGCCCGCGTGGTCGAGATGCCCGAGTAGCGCGTCGCTTCCGCATTCGAGCCGATCATCCGCGTGACGAAGCCGAGCCGCGAATACGTCATCACGACGTGCCACAGCAGCGCGCAGCCCGCGAAGATCCACAGCGGCGCCGGCACGCCGAGCCACTGCCCGTTGCCCATCGCGCGGACGACCGGCGGAAAACCGGAAATGTCGCCGCCGCGCGTCAGGAATTCGCCGAGACCGCGCAGGAAGATCATCGCCGACAGCGACACGAGGATCGGGCTCGCGCCCGTATGCGCGATCACCGCGCCGATCAGCCAGCCGGCCGCGGCGCCCGTCGCGAGCGCCGCGGCGATGCCGAGCGCGACCGCCGCGATGCCGGCCTCCGGGCCGCCGTGCGACTGGATCACCCACGCCATCGCGAGCCCCGCGATGTTCGCGGTGAACGTGACGGCGAGGTTGAAGCCGCCGGACACCAGCGGCATCAGCATCGCCAGCGTGAACAGGCCGAGTTCCGGCAGCTGGAACGCGATCGACGCAAACGTGCCGCCCGTCAGGAAACGGTCGGACGCGACGCTCATCGTCGCGACGATGCACGCGAGAAAACCCAGCAGGCCGGCCACGTCGGCCGGAACGGACAGCGCCGGAAAGCGCCGGGATTCGGCGTGTCTCATGATCATGTCCTCGCGCGCGGCGACAGGAAGCGCGAGCCGACCAGCCGCGCGACGCCGTCGCTCGACACGGTGATCGCGACCAGGATGACCGCGCCGACGATCATCTTGAATGCGTACGGCGACACGCCGAGCAGGTTGAGCCCGTTCGCGGTGATCGACACGAGCAGAATGCCGAGAATCGCACCGAGCACCGTGCCACGCCCGCCGCCGAGTCGCGCGCCGCCGAGCACGACGGCCGCGAGCACGTCCAGTTCGCGGCCGTACAGCGCGTTCGGCACGATCTCCTGCACGTAGTGCGCCTGCATCAGGCCCGCGGTGCCCGCCATCATCCCGAGCCAGCCGTATGCGACGTAATGCATCGTCGCGAGATCGATGCCGACGCGCCGCGCGGCTTCCGGGTTGTCGCCGGTCGCATAGAGCTGGCGGCCGAGCGTCGTGCGCCGCAGCAGGAACCACGTCGCGACGACGGCCGCAGCCATCACCGCGACCGGCAGCGCAAGCGATGCGACGCCGCCCGGCGTATCGACCTGCACAAGCGTGACGCGATTCGTCCACCAGTCGGGCAGGTCGTAGATCGATACGCCGCCCGTCACGAACATCAGCCCGCCGAAGAAGATGTTGAAGGTCGCGATCGTCGCGACGATCGACACGACGCGAAACCGGTAGATGATCGTCGCGTTCACCGCGCCGAGCAGGATGCCGAAGCAGGCCGAGACCGCGAAGCCGAGCGCCCAGTTGCCGCCGCCGAGCCGCATCAGCGTGAGCGCCGCGAGGTACTGCACCACCGATGCGCCGACCGCGAACGATATGTCGATGCCGCCCGCGATCAGCACGATCAGCAGCCCGACCGCGAAGATGATGTTGACCGCACTCTGGTTGAGCAGGTCGAACAGGTTGGACAGCGTCAGGAAGGTCGGCGTAGCGATGCCGAGGCCGACCGCCATCGCGACGATCACCGCGAGCAGCCACGCTTCGGTCGAGCCGATGCCGAATATGCCGGGCTTACGCATGGACGTCTCGCTCGATGTGATCGATCGGCGTGCCGCCCGGCACGTACTCGGCGACGATACGGCCGTCGCGCATGTGCAGGATGCGGTCCGAGTTGAAGTACACCTCGGGAATCTCGTCGGAAATCAGCACGATCGCCATGCCTTGCGCCGCGAGCCGGTGAATGATCGCGAAGATGCCGGCGCGCGCGCCGACGTCGACGCCGACCGTCGGCGAATCGAGGATCAGCAGCTTCGGCTGCGTCGCGAGCCATTTCGCGAGCACGATGCGCTGCTGGTTGCCGCCCGACAGCGTCGACACCGCGTCGTCGGGGCCACCGATCTTCACCGCGAGCCGGGCGACCCAGTCGCGGATCAGCGCATCGCGCCGCCGCGGCGAAATAAGCCGTGCCGCACCGAGCAGGTCGTCGAGCACCGCGATCGCCGTGTTGTCGCCGATCGATTGCGGCTGCACGAGGCCCAGTTGCAGGCGGTCTTCCGACACGTACGCGATGCCCGCGCGAATCGCGTCGCGATTGGAGCGCAGCGACAGCCGCCGGCCGTCGAGCGCGATCGTGCCGGCGTCCGGCCGCGTCATCCCGAACAGCGACAGCGCAAGCTCGGTGCGCCCCGCGCCGAGACGCCCCGTCAGGCCGAGGATCTCGCCGCGCCGCACCTCGAACGACACGGCCTCGTATTCGCCGCGCCGCGACAGCCCGTCGACACGCAGCATCGCGGCCGCGGCCGACAGGTCGGTCGTGCGCACCGCGTAATCGAAAGTGCGCCCCGTCATCAGCTCGGTGAGCCGCGTCTGCGTCATCCCCGCCGTCGGAAACGTGCCGACATAGCGGCCGTCGCGCAGCACCGTCACGCGCGCGCATACGTCGAGCACTTCCGCGAGCCGATGGCTGACGAACACCACCGCGATGCCGTCGGCCGACAGGCGGCGCACGATCGCGAGCAGCGCCTGCGTCTCGGCATGGCTGAGCGACGCGGTCGGCTCGTCCATGAACACGAGACGTGCCTGGGCGACGAGCGCGCGCGCGATCGCGACAACCTGCCGCTGTGCGATCGTGAGCGTACGCACCGGCCTGCCGAGATCGAGCTCGACGCCGAGCCGCGCGAGAATCTGCCGCGCGGCGACCTTCATCCGCCCGTAGTCGACCAGCCGTGGACGCGCGCCGAGGTTCTGCTCGAACGCGATGTTCTCGGCGACCGTCATCTCGGGGAACAACGCGAGATCCTGCCAGATCACCTGGATACCGAGCGAGCGCGCACGCGCCGGATCGAGATCGCCGGCCGGCTTGCCGTCGAAGCGCATCACCGCGCCGGATTCCGGGCGATGGACGCCGCTCACGATCTTGATCAACGTGCTCTTGCCGCAGCCGTTCTCGCCGGCCAGGCACAGCACTTCGCCCGGCATCACGTCGAACCGCACCTGCTGCAGCGCCTGCACGCCACCGAACGTCTTCGACACGTTGTCGAGTTCGAGCAACGGCGCGTCGGCCGCGAACGCGGCCGGCGGCGGGCTCGCCCGGCCGGACGCCGCGAATTCACGGGAATGGGCAGACATCATCGCTACGCTCCGGTGCGGCCTGCTATGAAACATCGGGAGAACCGAACGACTTCATCGCGCGGCGCGTTGCGCCCGCGTGCATGCCGCTCACAGCCCCTGCTTCGCGAGATCGTCGACGGTTTTCGCGTTCAGCTCGACGAGCTGGTTCACGATCAGGTTGTGGCCTTCCGGATGCACGACGCCGAGCCCCGGAATCGTCATGCCGTCCTTGACCGGCTGCCCCTTCGCGAGCATCGTGCCAAGCGTGACGAACACCTCGCCGGCCTGCGCGGGGTTCCACATGTAGCCGCCGTTCAGCACGCCGTCGTGCACGAGCCGCCGGCCCTGCCCCGGGGAGAACGGCCCGAGCACCACGACCTTGCCCTTCGCCTGCTTCTCGGCAACCGCGCGCGCGGCGCCGATCGGCCCCTGGCTGCCGAACGCCATGATCGCCTTCAGGTTCGGGTGCGCGCGCATCAGGTCGAGCGCGGTCTTGCGCGACGCGTCCACGTCTTCGGCCACGCCGTAGCGATCGCCGACGAGCTTCATGTCCGGATAGTTGGCCTTCAGATACGCGATCGCGGCATCGGCCCACGCGTTATGCAGCGGCACCGTCAGCGAGCCGACGAACACCGCGTATTCGCCCTTGCCGCCCACCGCCGCGGCGAGGTTCTTCGCGTACGCCTCGCCGAAGCCCTTCGCGGAGGCCAGCTCGAAATTCCAGTCGGTGTTCTTCTGCTTCGGCGATTCGTGCGTGATCACCTTGATACCTGCGGCCCGCGCGCGCTGCAGCACCGGCTCGAGCACCTCGGCATCGTTCGGCACCACGCCGATCACGTCGACCTTCTGCGCGATCAGGTCCTCGATCGCACGCACCTGCAGCGCCGGGTCCGCGCTGGTCGGCCCGACCATGAACGCCTTCACGCCGAGTTGCTCGCCGCGCTTCCTGATGCCCGCGTCCATCGCGTTGAACCACGGAATGCCGCCGATCTTCACGACAACCCCGATCACGGGCTTGTCCGGCGACGCCGATGCGATGCCCGTCGCGAGCGCGAACGCAGCCACGCCCGCGCATACCTTGCGCAAGAAATTCACCGACATGTCTCCTCCATCCGAAGGCGACCGTCGCCGGGCTTCCGGGCCCCGGCATGGCGGTCAGTTGCTAAATCCATTCAGCAAACCGTTTCGTGTATGCTGAATCCATTTAGCTTCGACGGAAAGCATGGGAAAACCCTGATAGGGCATCGCGTCCCGAAACGCATACCGTCGGCATCATCGACACAAAAACGCACACGAGGGGAGCGACGACGCAGATGGCCCGCACGACTACCGGACGCAAGTCCACGATCTACGACATCGCGAAAGCAACCGGCTCGTCCACGTCCACGGTCAGCATGGTGCTGAACGGCAACTGGGCGCGCTACCGGATCAGCGAGGAAACGGCCACGCGCATTCTGGACAGCGCCAAGGCGCTCGGCTACAACGTGAACCTGAGCGCGCGCGGCCTGCGCCTGTCGCGCTCGGGGCTGGCGGGCATGGTCATTCCGCACTACCGCAACCGCTTCTTCGCGGGGCTCGCCGAAACCTTCGAGGACGAGGCGCGCCGGCGCGGCCTGTGCCCGATCGTCGTCGGCACGCAGCGCGCCCCGGACGTCGAACTGAACGTCGCGCAGACGCTGCTCGCGCAGCGTGTCGAACTGCTGTTCATTGCCGGCGTGCGCGATCCGGCACCGCTCAATGCGCTGTGCAACGCGGCCGGCATCCCGTCGATCAACGTCGACCTGCCGGGAGCAGGTGCGCCGTCGGTCGTGTCGGACAACCGCGCGGGCGCGCGGGCGCTGACCGACGTGCTGATCGACAAGATGCTCGCGCGCGGCAATGCGCCCGGCGAACTGATCCTGCTCGGCGGCATCGCCGGCGAATATGCGACCGAGATGCGGATCGCGGGCTTTCACGACGCATTCGCCGCGCGCGGCCTGCCGCCGCCGCCGCACGACGCGATCGAGCGCTGCGGCTACGCGCCCGCAGCCGCGCGCGAGGCGCTGGCGCGGCGCTACGACACGCTCGGCCGGCTGCCGGCCGGCATGCTGACGAACTCGATCACCTCGTTCGAAGGGCTCGTACGTTTCGCGTCGGAGCTGCCGTGGGACATCTGGCAGCGCACGGCCGTCGGCTGCTTCGACTGGGACCCGTTCGCCGCGCGCCTGCCGTTCGACGTCACGATGCTGCGGCAGGACGTGCAGCGGCTGATCGCGGAAGCGTTCGCGCTGCTCGATGCGGGCGACGCCGGAGACGCCACGCCGCATCCGGTCGTGATGGTGCCGACGCGCTTCATGCGAACCCTCGACGACGACATGCGCGCCAGCGACGCAGAGCCGGCCGGCTGAACTCACGGACGCGGAATGAAGAAAGCCCGGCCGGTCGTGCGACCGGTCGGGCTTTCTTCATGCTGCGCGACATCGTGTCGTGCTCGCCGGGACCGTGTGCGGTATCCGTTCCCGGCGAACGACGTGTCAGATGCTCACTTCACCCACGCAAAGTAATACGACAACCAGATCGTCAACCCCGCGCCGATCAGCGCCGCGTAAGGCATCAGATTCAGCCACATGCTGCGCTTCGGCACCTCGAGCTCCATGTCGCGCTGCATCTGCGCCGGGAACCGGCCGCGATCCTGCCAGTAGTGACGATAGAGAAACACCGGCACGATCAGCAGCATCGCGATCAGTCCGTTGCGCAGCGTGCCCTCGCCCTGCAGGTTCGCACCCGCGCCGACATACACGAGGTTCGCATAGCCGCAGATCGCGCCGCCGACGAGCAGCCATGTCGGGCAGCGGAACGGCCGATCCCAGTTGCCGCGATCCATCCGGTGGATCCAGCCCGACTGAAGATTCAGGAATACGAACAGCATGTAGCAGACGTTCGAGATCGACAGCACCGTCATGTAGTCCGACATCATCAGCAACACGAGGTTGAAGCCGAGATCGGTCCACATCGCGCGGGTGGGCGAGCCGTGCTCGTTCACGTGCGACAGGTACTTCGGCAGCCAGCCGTCCACCGATGCCTGGTACAGGGTGCGCGACGAGCCCATCATCGACGTCATCACGATCAGCAGGATCGACAGCATCAGCATCACGACGACCGCATTCGCGACCCACGCGCCGCCGCCGACGATCTTCGCCATCGCAGCCGCGACGCCGGTGCCGTCGCCGATCGCCGGATCGAGCATCGCCTGCGTGCCGAGTGCGCCCTGGAACGCCAGCGGCACGAGCGTCATCACGACGAGACACAGCGCGCCCGACCAGAAGATCGCCTTCGCGGTGTCGCGGCGCGGATCGCGGAATTCGCGCGTGTAGCAGACAGCCGTCTCGAAGCCGTACGACGCCCAGCCGGCCATGAACATCGCACCGAGCGCCATTGTGACGCCCTGCCCGTTCCACGAACCGAACGTCGCGGCCGTAAGATTGCCGTGCGCGTCGTGACCGAGCGGCAGCAGCGGGAGCAGGTTCGACATCGGTACGTCACCGGTGACGAACGGCACGATGCCGACGATCAACAGCGGCGTGAGCGATGCGATGCCGAGAATGCGCTGCGTGCGCGCAGCCTTCGATGCACCGCTGTGCTGAAGCTTGAACGTGATGAGAAGCAGGATTGTCGCGATGATGAACGTCGCGTTGATCCGCAGGGACAGACCAGGCTTGATAAAGCTCAGGTCCGCTAACTTGAGCTGCCAGTGCAGCACCGCCGCGTTGGCGGGGAAGAGACTCGTGAGTGCATAGCTCGCCGCGAGGCCGCAGCCGAGCGCAAGCATCGGCGACCACGCGAGCCAGTTGCACCACACGGAAACCGGGGCAATCAGCTTGCTGTAACGGACCCAGCCGATCGCGCCATACACCGACGCGCCGCCCGATTTATGAGGAAATAGCCCCGATATTTCCGCATAAGTCGCGCTTTGGATCAGCCCCATCGTGATCGCGGCGATCCAGATCGCCCACGCGGGCTGGCCGATCGTCGCGCATACGCCGCCGATCGTGAACAGCACGCCTGCCGGCACGCCGCTCGTTACCCAGAATGCGTCTTTCCAAGTCAGGCCACGATGCAGCGTGTGGCCCGTCGAATCATGTGAGATCGTTGCCTCAACATCACTGGTGCGGTTCGCACGCAGTCCTGCTTGACTCATCCATATCCTCCTGTGATGACTCTGCACAAGGGCCGTAGTGTAACAACTTAAGCACTTTTTTGCAGAATCAGTAAAAGAAAACCGGGATATGGCTGCATGAATTCACGATTATTTCGGATTCCTGCATGCCATTCCCGGCGTATTTTTTATGGCGCTTCGTACGACAAAGCGCTTAGTGCTTACTGCGCACCTTCCGTCCACGAATTCACGCGGTCGGCATGCGCCGCAATCCACGCGTCGGCGGCCGCTTCCGGCTTCGAACCGTTCTGGATCGCCAGCATCACGCTGTCGATTTCACCCGGCTTCCACTGGAATTTCTTCAGGAACGCGACGACCGGCTTGGCCTTCGTTTCGAGGCCCGGATTCGCGACGCTGTCGACGTGCTCGGCGCCGCCGAATACCTTCTTCGGATCCTCGAGGAAGCGCAGCTTCCACTTCGCGAACATCCAGTGCGGCGCCCAGCCGGTCACGATGACCGGCTTGTTCGCGTTGACCGAACGCGACAGCTCGGCCGTCATCGCGCTGCCCGAGCTCGGCATCAGCGTGTAGTTCAGCCCGTAGCTCTTGATCGCTTCGTCGGTCTTGCGCATCACGCCGGCGCCCGCATCGATACCGACGATCCGGCCGCCGAAACTGGCCTTCTCCGCATTCAGGTCGTCGATGCTCTTCGCCTTCACGTACGCGGGCACGATCAGGCCGATCTTCGCATCCGGGAAATTCGCGCCGAGGTCGACGACCTTGCTCTTGTACTCATCCCAGTACGAGCCGTGCGTGACCGGCAGCCATGCGGACAGCGTCGCGTCGAGATCGCCGCGCGCGACGCCCTGCCACATGATCCCGGCAGCGACCGGCACGAGCTGGACCTGGTAGCCGAGCTTCTTCTCGATGACGCGGGCCGCGACGTTCGACGTGGCAACGCTGTCGTCCCAGCCTTCGACATAGCCGATCTTCAGCGTCGGCTTCGTATCGGCAAGCGCGGACGCGCTCAATGCCACCATTGCCGACAGTGCGCCGGTCCACAACAGTTTTCCGAACAACTTCATGGTCGATCTCCTTGATATGCGCCTGCGCGCGTTGCCTCTCTAGGTTCTTCAACCACAAATCCGCGGTATCGTTGTTTTCCGACGGATGCTTGTCCGGACGCGACGCGCCCGGACAGCCGATGGCGCGTTTTGACTACTTGTCGATCACGAGATCGGTCAGCGGCTTGCTGCAGCACAGCAGCACCATCCCCTGGTCGATCTCGCGCTGGCGGATGCCGCCGTTGTGTTTCATCTCGACCTGCCCCGACACGAGCTTCACCTTGCAGGTGCCGCACATGCCCTGCGTGCACGAGGCCGGCAGCCGCACGCCCGACTGGCGCGCCGCGTCGAGCACATGCTGCTCCGAGCCGCACGCGATCTCGCGGTTGCTTTTCGCGAAGCTGACCGTGTACTGCTTCGTCCCGGCGTCGCCGCCTTCGGCCGGCGGCGCGAGATCGGCGAGCAGCTCGTCGCTCGCGGTCTGCGCAAGCGTTTCGAACGAGAAGCTCTCCTCGTGATACTGCTTGCGATCGAAACCGGCTTCGTCGAGCAGGTCGCGCACGGCCTTCATGTACGGCGCGGGGCCGCACGTGAAGATTTCGCGTTCCATGAAATCCGGCGCGATCAGCTTCAGCAGCGGCAGCGTCAGGAAGCCCGTGACGCCCGGCCAGTTGGTGCGCGCACCCACGCGCTCGACGACGAACGACGTGCGGAAATTCGTGTGATTCGACGCGATCAGGTCGAGCTCGCGCGCGAAGATGATGTCGTCCGGCGTACGCGCGCTGTGCACGAACAGGATGTCGCGGTCTTCCGCGAGATCATGGTGTGCGCGGCTCATCGACATCAGCGGCGTGACGCCCGAGCCGGCCGACAGGAACAGGTACTTGCGCGCCGGATGCCGCGCGCACGTGAATTCGCCTGCCGGGCCGAGCACCCGCACCGATGCGCCCGGCTGCAGGTTGTCGTGCAGCCAGTTCGACACCTTGCCGCCCGGCACGCGCTTGACCGTGATCGACACCGTGTGCGGCCGCGCGGGCGACGACGAGATCGTGTAGCAGCGGTTGATCGTTTCGCCGTCGATGTCGAGCTCGAGCGTGAGGAACTGCCCGGGTTCGAACGAGAACGCGCGACCCTGCGGCGAACGGAAGAAGAAACTCTTCACGTCGTGCGTTTCCTGCCGCACCTGGCAGCACACCAGCGTTTCCTCGACGTCGCTCGTCCAGCGCTCGGGAAGAGCGTTCCAGAACGCCGGGCGCGTCACCCGGCTGTCCGTCGGCTCGAATTGGGCCGCATCTCGCATCATGTCTAACTCCGCTTGCTGTTCCGCTGACGACTACGCGCCGGTTTTTTCGGCGAGCCGGCCGATGTACCAGGACGAGAATTTTTCGACGAGACCTTCCGTGTACGGCGAATACGGGCCCGGCTCATACGCGCTGCTGTTCGCGCCGCGCTGCGAGAATTCGACGAGCGCACGATCCTGGTCGTTGGTCGCGTTCCACACGGCCGTGAGGTTCTTCACGTCGTAGTCGATGCCTTCCTTCGCATCCTTGTGCACGAGCCACTTCGTGCGCACGAGCGTCTTGCCGGCCGACAGCGGGATCACCGAGAACGTCACGATGTGATCGCTCATGAAGTGGTGCCACGAGTTCGGCTGCGTCCAGAACGACAGCCCGCCGAGATCGGCCTTCTCGAATCCACCAAGCAGCTTCTTCGACGCGACCTTCGCATCGAGCGTCTGCGATTCGCCGCTGCGGTCGAGCGGCAGGCGCTGCGTGCGGAAGCCCGTCACGTCGAGCAGTTTCTCGATCTCGGCGGACGGCAGGCCCATCTCGGCCCACTCCTTCCCGCGCCTGATGCAAGTTTCCGCGAACGCGTCCATGCCCTCGGCGTTGGCGTCGGAACGCTGGTAGCCGAAGCCGTATTCGTACAGCGAGATCGTCAACTCCGGATGGTTCGCGACGCAGTGATAGCACTCGCGGTTGTTCTCCATCGTGAGCTTCCAGTTGCCTTCCTCGATGATGTCGATCTGCGCGGCGATCTTCGTGCTCGGCAGGTCGTGCGGCAGCAGGTACGGCTCCATCTCGGCGCGCATCTTCGCGAAGTCGACCGGCGGCTCTTCGGCGAGGCAGATGAAGATCAGGCCCGCGAGGTTCTCGACGTGCACCGACTTCAGGCTGTGCTTGCAGCGGTCGAACTTCTCGCCCATGTGCTCGGCGAACATCAGCTGGCCCGTCAGGTTGTAGGTCCAGCTGTGGTACGGACACACGATGTTGCCGACCGAGCCCTTGTCCTCGTTGCACAGGCGCGCGCCGCGGTGACGGCACACGTTGTGGAACGCGCGGATCGCCATGTCGTCGTCGCGCACGATCAGGATCGAATCGCTCCCCAGCTCCACGGTCACGTAGTCGCCCGGCTCGGGAATGTCCGGCTCGACCGCCACCTGGATCCAGTGCTGGCGGAAAATCGCCTCCATGTCGAGCGCGAAAATTTCCTCGCTCGTGTAAAACGGTGCGTCGAGGCTGTGCCCTACCTTGCGCCGCTCGATCAGTGCACGAATGTCTGCCGATACTTTCATCGTTTGCTCCGGATTCCTTGCATCCCTGGGTTCTTGCCGACAGGCATCAAAATCAGTAGTCGATGAGCTGATGCTCGCGCAAATACGCGAGGATCACTTGTGCTTTTTCGACCGAACTCCCTTCATTTACGACGTTGCCGCCACGGCTTTCGGTCGTCGTCGCGGACAGCATCCGGGCATGCCCGGAGCGCTTCTCGGCGGCGACCAGTTTTACGGGTTTACGCTCAACCGGACCGACCGTCCACGCGGCCGCGTCGGCGTCCGCGCCGGGCGCCGCGAGCGCCGGCCGGATCGCGCCGGCACGCAGCCGCGCATACGCGTAGCGCGGCTCGGCATTGGCGAGCGGATGGACGGCGACGACGGCCGGCAGCGCGGCGT
Organism: Burkholderia sp. DN3021; assembly: GCF_049805555.1. NCBI lineage: Bacteria > Pseudomonadati > Pseudomonadota > Betaproteobacteria > Burkholderiales > Burkholderiaceae > Burkholderia > Burkholderia sp. DN3021. The sequence goes on from NZ_JBNCAB010000001.1 coordinate 114,055, forward strand.
CGACGCGGCGCCGCAGCCCCTTCGGCAAAAATTGCCGCACGGCTGCACGACCGCCTTCGACCGTCACGTCGACGGCAGAGCCGACCAGCGGATAACCGAGCGCTGCGGCAATGCGATACGGCAGCATCCCGGTGTCGTACGCGCCCTCGGCGCGCGTGCCGGTCAGCACGAGGTCGTAGCCTTCGACGCGCGCGGCGAGCGCATGCACGGCATCGTCGCCGTCGCGGCAGGCCAGCACTTCGACCTCCCGCGCGCCGAGCGCGAGATATTCGGCAAGCGCCGCGTTCGCGGGGTCGCCTGCGTGGATCACGTCGAGCTGCGCGCGATGCCGTTCCGCAAGCTGGCGGCCGGTTTCGAGCGCAGCCGCGTCGTTGCGGCTGTAGCGCGCGACGCCGCTGACCGGGTGCCGGCCGACGGACACGAGCACCGCGATGCGTTGCAACTGGCGAGGGGCGTTCATGCTGCGACTCCTTCCGGTTCACGGTTGCCGACCGCGGCCGGCGATTGTCCGCGCGCGACCCGCGCGGCCTGCACCTGTTCGATCAGCGCGGCGATCGTCGCCTGCGCATCGCCGACCACCGTCAGGTTCGCGCGCTTCGCGATCGGCGCGCTGCCGTCGAGGTTCACCGCAATCACGTGGCGGCAGTCCTTGATCCCCTGCAGATGCTGCACCGCGCCCGAGATGCCGAACGCGATATACACGCTCGCCTCGACCGTCTTGCCGGTCGCGCCGACCTGCTTGTCGCGCGTGAAGTGGCCGTTGTCGACCGCGACGCGGCTCGCGCCGATCGCCGCGCCGAACGCACCGGCCAGCCGCTCGAACGCGCCGATGTCGGACACGCCGTTGCCTGCCGACACGATGAAATCGGCTTCCTCGAGCGCGACGCGCGCCGCATCGATTTCCTCGAGGCCGAGATCGCGATACGGCTGCGCGGCATCATGGGCCGGGCGGATGAAATCGGCGGCCAGGCGTTCGCCCGCGCCGACGAACGGCAGCTTCGCGTCGACCGCGTTCTGCGCGAGCAGGATCACGTCGGGCAGCCCGCGCGTCGCGAACGCGCGGCCGGCCCGCGCATACGCGCCGACATGCTTCGCGTCGATCTCGACCACGTGGGTCGCGACGCTCGCGCCGGCGACCGCCGCGTAACGCCGGCCGAGATCGCCGTCGCCCGTCGCGTTGTCGGGCACGAACACGTGCTTCGGCGCGAGTGCTGCAACACACGCCTGCAACGCTTGCAATTCGCTTTCAGGGTCGAATGCGCGGCGATCGAAGCCGGCGAGTTCAACCAGCTTGTCGACGCCGAGTTCGGCCACGTCGTCCTTCAATTCGCCGAATGCGAGCAGCGCGACTTCGGTCTGGACATCGGCGAGCAATGCTGCGGCAGCAATCGCCTGCCGTGCATGCTCGTCGAGCGCGCCGCGTTCGCCGTGCGCGACCACCAGCATCGTGTGCTTCGGCTCCTGCACCGCGCGGCGCGGCTTCGCGGCAGCCGCGTGGCCGTGCGCGGACCAGTGCGCGGCGCTCGCGTCGGCGCTGCCTTCCTCGCCGAGCGTGATGCGCTTCAGGCCCGCGGCCGTGATGATGAACGGCCGGCGCGGATCGATTCGTTTGATCGTATTCATCGATTCACTCCAGCGAGGCGGCAACGAGTTCGGCCACGTCGAGCACGTCGGGGCGCGGGCCCACGACGCCTTCGAGCATCGCCGTGCAGTTCGGGCACGCAACCGCGACCACGTCCGCGCCGATCGTGCGTGCGTCGGCGATGCGGATGTCCGGAATGCGCTGCTTGCCGGGGATGTCGGTCAGCGGCGCACCGCCGCCACCGCCGCAGCAGCGGCCGCGCATGCCGTTGCGCTCCATCTCGACGACCTGGATGCCGATCGTCTTCAGCAGCTTGCGCGGCGCTTCCGTCTCGCCGTTATAGCGGCCGAGATAACACGGGTCGTGATACGTGGTGCGCTTCTCGCGCAGCGCTTCGACGGCCTTCGGCGCGATCTTGCCGCTGTCGGCCAGTTCGGCGAGATAGGTCGTGTGGTGCTTGACCGTCACGCGCAGCCCGAGCGCACGGTATTCGTTGCGCAGGCTGTGCATCACGTGCGGGTCGGCCGTCACGATCTGCTGGTACGACAGCGTGCCGAGCGTGCCGATCAGGCGCTTCGCCATCTGCTGGAACGTCGCCTCGTCGCCGAGCCGGCGCGCGACGTCGCCCGTGTCGGTCTCGGTCGAGCCGAGCACCGCGTAGTCGACGCCCGCCTTGTTCAGCACCTTGACGAACGCGCGCAGCGTGCGCTGGTAGCGCATGTCGAACGCGCCTTCGCCCGCGACGAACAGCACGTCGACCGGCTTGCCCGGCTGCGCGACGGGCGCGCTCAGGTCGACCGACCAGTCGTAGCGCGCGGCCGTGTCGTAGCCGCCCATCGTGCCCGTCTCGCGCAGGTTCGCCAGTACTTCCTGGCCCTTGCCCGGCACCGAGCCGTGCACGAGCGTGCGGTTGCGGCGCATGTCGACGATCGCGTCGACGTGTTCGATCAGCATCGGGCATTCCTGCACGCACGCGCGGCAGGTCGTGCACGACCACAGCGTCTGCTCTTCGATCAGGCCCGACACGATCGGACCGTTCGGCTCGCCGCGATGCTGGCCGACCGCGAGGCCCGGAGTCGGACTGCCCGCGTACGCCGCATCGGTGCCGCCGGCCATGCCGACCACGAGATCCTGGATCAGCTTCTTCGGGTTCAGCGGCTGGCCCGACGCGAACGCGGGGCACGCGGCTTCGCACTTGCCGCACTGCACGCACGCGTCGAAGCTCAGCAGTTGGTTCCAGCGGAATTCGACCGGCTTTGCGACGCCGTACTCCTGATGCTCGATGTCCGGCAGCTTCAGTGCGGTCGGCGGCGTGGCCGTGCCGTTGCCGGTGAACGACTCGCGCGTGGCCGCGAAGCGCTCCTGGCGCGGGTGGAAGGCGAGGTGCAGCAGGCCGGCGATCGCATGCTTCATCGGGCCGCCCTTCGCGGCGCCGACCGTCATCGTGAATGCGCCGATGCCGATCAGCAGCGCGCAGAGCACCGCGAACGCGCCCGACATCGCGCCGGTCGGCACCAGCATGAACAGCACGAGGCCGAGCGCGAACGAACCGAGCATCCAGGGCAGCGTATTCCACGGGCCGCGCGACAGGCGGGCGGGCACGTCCTTCGCCGCGCGCCGGCGCCACACGAACACCGCGCCGACCAGCATCGCGAGCGCCGCGAGGAAGATCAGCTTGTCGAGCCACGGCGAATAGATCGCAAGACCGTAGTTGACGAATACCAGCGCGAGCGCGCCGATCGCGCCGCCGGCGGTCGCGACGTGGGTTTTCGCGATGTACGGATCGCGGGCGACCACATGATGCAGGTCGACGAAATAACGCTTCGGAATCGCGAACAGGTTCGCGACGCCGAACGAGCCGGGCGCCGTGGCCCGGCCGAGACGCCAGTAGGACGAACGCTTCGCGACCGCGAACGCGAGCCCCGCCACCGACAGCCACAACAGTGCGGTAATGAGGAGGGACGGATTCATCTTCAGAAATCCTTCACGAGACGCAGCGAGTCGTAGATCGCGCCGTGGACGTTGTGCATCGAGATGCAGTCGCCGACACGGAACAGCAGGAAACGGCCGTTGCCGAGTTCTTCCGACAGGCACGGCTGCGGCTCGGCCGCAAACAGCGTGTGCGGATCGATCTGGCCGCGGTTCAGCGATTCCGGCTTGAGCTTCCAGTACAGCTCGTCGTTCGGCGACGAACCGTTCTCGATCACCACCTGGTCGACCGCACGCTCTTCCAGTTCTTCCGTGTACTCGTTGCGCAGCACGGCGATCTTCTTGCCGTCTTCTTCATAGACGCGGTCGAGCATCGTGTTCGGCGTGGGGATCACGCCGAGCGCGTACAGGCGGCGATAGAAGATCGGGAACGTCGTGCCGCCGCAATCGTCGGCCACCTTCACGTCCGGCGTGACGACCTCGACCTTCGAGCCGCGGCTCGCCATGAAGTCCGCCACGCCCGCGCCCGCATGGGTGCTCACGCCGTCGAACAGCAGCACGTTCTGCTTCGGCTCGACCTTGCCGGTCAGGATGTCCCACGAGCTGACGGCCAGGCCCTCGGCCACGCCCCAGCCCGGCACCTGCCACGTGAAGCTCGAACCGCCCGTCGCGAGCACGACGATGTCCGGCTTCTCGGCCATGATCATCTTCTCGTCGGCGGCGACGCCGAGGCGGCGATCGACGCCCAGGCGCTTGGTTTCCATGTCGAACCAGCGGATGATCCCCGACATCTGTTCGCGCTGCGGCGCCTTCGCGGCGATCATCACCTGGCCGCCCACTTCCGCGTTCTTCTCGAACAGCACGACGTCGTGGCCGCGCAGCTTCGCGACGCGCGCCGCCTCGAGGCCCGCCGGGCCGGCGCCCACCACCACCACCTTGCGCTTCGGGCCGCGCGACTTCTCGATGATGTGCGGCATCGTCGCTTCGCGCGACGTCGCGGCGTTTTGAATGCACAGCACGTCGAGGCCGTTGTACTGGCGGTCGATACAGTAGTTCGCGCCGACGCACTGCTTGATTTCGTCCTCGCGGCCGTCGCGGATCTTGATCACCATGTGCGGATCGGCGATCTGCGCGCGCGTCATGCCGACCAGGTCGATCATGCCGTTCGCGAGCAGGCGCTCGGCCTGGCCCGCATCGCGGATGCTCTGCGCGTGCATCACCGGAATCTTCACGACCGACTTGATGCCGGCCGCGAGGTGCACGAACGGCTCGGGCGGCAATGCCATCGGCGGCATGCAGTTGGCGATCGTGTTGTGCGTGTCGCCGCCCGAACCGACCACGCTCAGGTAGTCGATCAGGCCCGTCTCCGACATCGCCTGCGCGATTTCCTTCAGCGCCTCGTGATCGAGGCCGTCCTCGTGGAATTCGTCGCCGCACATGCGCAGGCCGACGCAGAAATCCTTGCCGACCGCCTCGCGCACCGCCGTCAGCACCTCGATGCCGAAACGCAGGCGGTTCTCCAGGCTGCCGCCCCATTCGTCGGTGCGGTGGTTCGAGCGCTTGCTCCAGAACTGGTCGATCAGGTGCTGGTGAGCGGCCGAGATTTCGATGCCGTCCATGCCGGCAGCCTTCACGCGCTTCGCGGCTGCTGCGAAATCGCCGATGATGCGGCGGATTTCCTCGATCTCGATGATCTTCGCGTTGCCGCGGTGCACCGGCTCGCGCACGCCCGACGGCGACATCAGGTGCGGCCAGTGCTCGCCGTGGAACGACGAACGGCGGCCCATGTGCGTCGCCTGGATCATGATCTTCGCGCCGTGCTTGTGCATCGTGTCGGCGAGACGCGTGAGCGGATCGATGATCTTGTCGTTCGACAGGTTCACCGATTTCCACCAGCCCTGCGGGCTGTCGATCGACACCGGGCTCGACCCGCCGCAGATCGCGAGGCCGACGCCACCCTTCGCCTTTTCTTCGTAGTAGCGGATATAGCGGTCGCCCGGCAGGCCGCCCGGCTCGGCATACACCTCGGCGTGCGCGGTGCTGACGATCCGGTTGCGCAGCGTCAGCTGGTTCAGCTGCATGGGTTTGAACAGGTGGGGATAACGCATCGCAGGCGACCTCTGGCGTTCGAATGTCTCGTGTTGCGGGTGTTGTTCGGTGTCGGTGAATCAGGGCATCAATGCGCGATCGGCGACACTTCGAAGACGCAGTGGTCGTGATGCTCGGCCGCGCACTGCACTTCCTTCGATTGCGCGCGCGGCGCGCCCTTGCCTTCCGGCGTCGTGTCGTTGACCCAGTCCATCGCACCGGCGAACCAGCCGGCGAACATGTAGCAGAGCTTGCCTTCCTTGCCCGGCTGCTGGAGCACGAACGACGAGTGGCGCAGTTCGATCTTCGCGCGCGCGCTGGCCGGATCGGCCTCGATGATCGAGAACAGGCCCCAGCCGCGCTGCGACAGGCGCTTCAGGTAGTGCTCGAACACGGCCATGCCGGTCAGGCCGTACAGCTTCGCTTCCTTGTCGCACCAGTGGTATGCGGACTTGTAGCCGGCCTTGTAGAGGATCTCGGCATACGCTTCGACGCCGAGCGCTTCCTCGACCGCGACGTGGTTGTTCGTGAAGAAGTGGCGCGGCACGTACAGCATCGGCAGCGCGTCGGTGGTCCAGACGCCGGTATCGGGATCGACGTTGATCGGCAGTTGCGGTTGCATCGTGGTGACTCCGTGAGGAAAATGGCCGCGCGTCTCGGCGCGCAGGCATGACATCGTCCGCGTGCCCGCGCGGCTTGCGCGGGCACGTCCCGATTTTTATTGTTGAATCGCTGGGGGCTGTCCGGCCGGCGTGGCGCTTACGCGCCCCACACGTCCTTGAACACGCGCACCCAGTTCTCGCCCATGATCTTGCGGATGCGCGACTCCTTCCAGCCCGCGCGTTCCATCGCCGCGGTCAGGTTCGGGAATTCGCCGATCGTGCGGATGCCGTCCGGGTTGATCACCTTGCCGAAGTTCGTCAGCTGGCGATAACGACCCTTGTCATGCGTCAGCATGTCGAAGAATTCCTTCGCGAAATCCTGCGTGAAGTCCGTGCCGATGCCGACCGCGTCTTCGCCGATCAGGTTCACGACGTAGTCGATCGCCTCGATGTAGTCGTCGATCGTCGCCTCGATCCCGCGCTTCAGGAACGGCGCGAACATCGTCACGCCGACGAAGCCGCCCGCATCGGCGATCTCCTTCAGCTGCGCGTCGCTCTTGTTGCGCGGATGCTCCTTCAGGCCCGACGGCAGGCAGTGCGAATAGCACACCGGCTTCTTCGAGAACGCGATCGCTTCCGACGACGTGTTGCCGCCCACATGCGACAGGTCGACCATGATGCCGACGCGGTTCATCTCGGTGATCACTTCGCGGCCGAAGTCCGACAGCCCGCCGTCGCGCTCGTAGCAGCCCGTGCCGACCAGGTTCTGCGTGTTGTAGCAAAGCTGCACGACGCGCACGCCCATGTCGTGGAACGCCTCGATGTAGCCGAGGTTGTCCTCGAACGCGTGCGCGTTCTGGAAGCCCAGGATGATCCCGGTCTTGCCTTCCTTCTTCGCGCGGAAGATGTCGTCCGTCGTGCGCACCAGCGTCAGCAGCTCGCCGTTGTCGCGGATCTTCTTCTTCATCACGCCGATGTTGTCGACGGTCTTGGTGAAGTTCTCCCAAACCGACACCGTGCAGTTCGCGGCCGTGATGCCACCCTTGCGCATGTCTTCGAACACCGGCTTCTCGAACTTCGAGATGTTCAGTCCGTCGATGATGATGCTGTCCTGATGCAGCGTGCTCATATCTGCCTCTCGCTTGAGTCTCTGGTCTTGTCGGTGTCGATCAGTAAATCGGGAAGCGCTCGCAGAGCGCGAAGATCTCGCGGCGCACGCGCTGTTCGGTCGCGTGATCGCCTTCCGGGTTCGCGCGCAGCGCGTCGAACACTTCGAGGATCAGGCGGCCCACTTCGCGGAACTCCGCGACGCCGAAGCCGCGCGTCGTGCCGGCCGGCGTGCCGAGACGGATGCCCGACGTGACGGTCGGCTTCTCGGTGTCGAACGGAATGCCGTTCTTGTTGCAGGTGATGCCCGCACGCTCCAGCGCCTGTTCGACCGGAGCGCCCTTCAGGCCCTTCGGGCGCAGGTCGACCAGCAGCAGGTGGTTGTCGGTGCCGCCCGTGACGAGATCGACGCCGCCGGCCTTCAGCACTTCGCCGAGCGCCTGCGCGTTCGCGAGCACGTTGTCGATGTAGGTCTTGAAGTCCGCATGCAGCACTTCGCCGAACGCAACCGCCTTGCCGGCGATCACGTGCATCAGCGGGCCGCCCTGCAGGCCGGGGAACACCGCCGAGTTGATCTTCTTCGCGATGTCCTCGTCGTTGGTCAGCACGAAGCCGCCGCGCGGGCCGCGCAGCGTCTTGTGCGTGGTCGACGTGACGACGTGCGCGTGCTCGACCGGATTCGCATGGCGGCCCGCGGCGATCACGCCCGCGATGTGCGCCATGTCGACCATCAGCTTCGCGCCGACGCTGTCGGCGATCGCGCGAAAGCGCGCGAAGTCGAGCGCACGCGGATACGCCGAGAAGCCGGCGATGATCAGGTTCGGCTTGTGCTCGTGAGCGAGTGCCTCGACCTGGTCGTAATCGATCAGCATCGTGTCGCGGTTCACGCCGTACTGAACGGCGTTGAACCACTTGCCCGACAGCGCCGGCTTCGCGCCGTGCGTCAGGTGGCCGCCCGCATCGAGCGACATGCCGAGCACCGTGTCGCCCGGCTTGGCCAGCGCGAGCATCACCGAGCCGTTCGCCTGCGCGCCCGAGTGCGGCTGCACGTTCGCATAACCGGCATTGAAGATCTGCTTCACGCGTTCGATCGCGAGCGCCTCGACTTCGTCCGCGAATTCGCAGCCGCCGTAGTAGCGCTTGCCGGGATAGCCTTCCGCGTACTTGTTGGTCAACACCGAGCCCTGCGCTTCGAGCACGGCGCGCGACACGATGTTTTCCGACGCGATCAGCTCGACCTGCGACTGCTGACGCTCGAGTTCCTTCAGGATGGCGCTGCGCACCGGCGCGTCGCGCTCGGCAAGGGGCTGCGAGAAGAAAGACTGGGTGTTCGACATAGTGCGTCCGTGACGAAGAATAAAGGGCTGAAACCGAAGCTCAAGGCCCGCTCTGCCTGGGTTTCCTGCTTGTCCAGTGCAAGGCTGCCGACGGCTCTATTCTTGTCGTTCGGATTTTCGGCGGATTGATGAATTTAGACGCGTTCTTTGCCTTTTCCGCCATGCGCGTCCGTTTTATACAAGTGATCGGTCGTGCTTTTTCGGGTGACCGACAAAAACGGCGACGGCTGTTCACCTATGGACACGCACTTCGGCAGTGCCTGTGCCGCCCGATCGAAGTGCGACGTATCCCGGATACGGTGCAGTGCAGCATCGGCCTTACGCCCAGACAACGTATGGAGCTAGGGTTTAGCCGTATGGCACGCTTGTTGCGCTCGCTCACACAATACCGCAGCCCGATCGGTGCCTCGGGCCTATAGCTATTAGAGATTCAAGGAAGCTCCCCATGTCGCCCGACCGCACAGCGTCGCTGTCCCACTTCGCGTTCATGCCGTTACCGAACTTCACGATGATCGCGTTCACCAATGCGATCGAGGTGCTTCGGATGGCGAACTATCTGAGCGGCCAGCCGCTCTACCGCTGGTCGGTGATCAGCCCGGACGGCGGCCCGGTCACGGCGAGCAACGGCCTCACGGTCGACACGGGCCCGGCCGAATGCGTCGGGCAGCCCGACATCGTGTTCGTGTGCGGCGGTGTCGACGTACAGCGCGCGACCACGCCTGCCCATCTGTCGACGCTGCGCCGCTTCGCGCGCTCCGGCATCCCGCTCGGCAGCCTGTGCACGGGCACCTATGCACTCGCAAAGTCGGGGCTGCTCGCGGGCTATGCATGCGCGATCCACTGGGAAAACATGTCGGCGCTGAAGGAAGAGTTTCCGGATACGCGCTTCCTGAAGGAACTGTTCGTGATCGACCGCGACCGCATCACGTGCACGGGCGGCGTCGCGCCGCTCGACATGATGCTGAACCTGATCGCCGCGCGCGTGGGCACCGCGCGCGTCACGCAGATCGCCGAGCAGTTCATTGTCGAACACGTGCGCGACACCAGCGCGCAGCAACGCATGCCGCTCGTCGCGCGCCTCGGCTCGGCGAACAAGTCGCTGTTCGAAGTGATCTCGCTGATGGAAAACAACATCGAGGAGCCGCTGTCGCGCGAGGAACTCGCGCGACTCGCGAACATGTCGCAGCGGCAATTGCAGCGGCTGTTCCGCGAACACCTCGGGATGACGCCGACGCACTACTACCTGACACTGCGGCTGCGCCGCGCGCGCGAGCTGCTGCTGCAGACGGACATGTCGATCATGCACATCACGATGGCATGCGGCTTCCAGTCGGCTTGCCACTTCAGCAAGAGCTATCGAGACTCGTTCGGCGTCGCGCCGACGAGGGAGCGCCGCAAGCAGGTCGCGCCGCTCGCGCAGGGTGCCGCCAGTGCGAGCCCGGCGTTTCCGACGCATGTGCTGCATGCGTGAACCGCGCGCTGCGCGGTAAAAAATCATGCGGCCTTGAATCCTGATGCCGTTCAGTTAATCAACTGACCGGCATTTTCGTTTGAGAGGAGGCGTTCTCCGGGGATCCGGGCGGCGCCGATCAGCGCCGCCCGTCCAAGCCCGGAAATTTCTGAAAGCAGAAATTCCGCGTCCATCACCTGATCGCATACACCGTCTCCCGGCGCGACGACAGGCGCAATCACATCGGCCATGCGTTCGCAGTCTGCTTGGAGTCGCAACCTCTCTGGCATCGAGCGCAGCGCGAACCTCGATTGAGTGAACAGGTCACAACGCCATCACGACCGCGTTGCGCACACCGTTGGCTGCGATTGATTCGTCGATGCGGCGCAGCGTGCCCATTTCCAGGTCGTCGCAGTCGTAGTCGATCCATTCCGCCGCACACGCTGAATATCGAGTCCCCAATGCGTTGGGTCGGCGCTCCATGAACCAAGTTGCATCCACTTGTGGACATGCAGTGCCGACAGCAAACGATCAGATCCGAGATTGCGGCATACCGTCCCGTTCGGTTTGTGGACGTCCATACTCGATCGATCGTTCATCCTTCACCTCAGCATTTCCGATCGTCAATTCATCTTATCTTTAGTCGTATTCCTAACGATAAATCATACTCGTCCTATATACAAACCAATCGTTACCGGCGACCTTCCATAGCTCGTTCATACATAGGATGTCCGAGCCTATGACAGGAAAAGAACACACCGATTGTCCGTATTTTCTTCACTCTTCGATCCCGATTTACGCGACGGTGCAGCAGCTACATACCACGCAGATCCGTTCGCCCAATGCAACCGATCCAATGTATAGCGGCAACATGCAAATGATCTGCACTGGCGATCCGTTCATTTGCACATACCTTTCGCCCCTTGACGCAGTCATGGGCTCCCGAGCACTCGTGCGCGGCGACGATCACTTTTGGACAATCGATTTCCGGCAAGTCGATACCCGCCGTTTTATGAAACAGCATGGCCGACTGTCGGTCGCCGTGAACTATGCCTATGGAGCGACCGAGGGTCGCTTGGTGGTTTCCGATGCGGGTCATCCGCTAATGACCTACACGTCTGCATCCTTCGATGTACCGGTCGAACATCGCGACCACTTCACTATCCGCTTCCCCGATAGCGTGGTCGAACGCATCGAAACAGCGTATCTACGGGCCGGACTATCCGGGTTCAGCGAGACGCTTGACGCAATGGATACGTGGACCGCTGATCAGATAGCCGATGCAGAGGCCGAAGCACTGGCACATATGCCATCGACCATCGTTGTTGAAGGCGCTGCGATCGATCAATTCGCGATCTATGACCCCGAGTCAGCCGATTGGGTCTTTACCAACTTCGATTGAGGAAACGACTATGAGCCGACGAGCAGTCAGGAACGGCGACCCGACGACAACGGGCGGCATCGTCATCGCCGTTACGTCGACGATGTTCAATCACGGCAAACAGGTAGCCCTGGATGGCGACAAGGCGACATGCGGAAATTGCGAGGGGACATTCCCGATAGTGGGCAGTGCGCAGCGCATGATTCACCACGGGCGATGTGTTGCTCTCGAGGGTGACGCCGTACTCTGTCCATGCGGGCAAAACCGACTAATCGCGGGTAGCGACAGCACAATCTTCTACGGTGGCGACGGCGGCCGCAATGCGGCGAACCCGTTCGCCGCGCGCTCTGTGTTTGCGCCCACGCGACACGCGCCGGCATCGAGCATCCACGACGAACAATACGTGTTGCGCGATGCAGATAGCGGACGACCGCTCGCGAATGTCCGCTATCGGATTCGCTTATCATCCGGAAAGGTATTTACCGGCAAGACAGACGCAACAGGCCATACGCAGCGCGTTATATCCGCGCATGCGGAATCGCTCAAGTTCGAGATTGCGAGGAACAGAAATGCCGAATCCTGACGACGACTACGTGTTGGTACACAACACGGCCACGACAAACACGACGCCCGGCTCTAAGGTATATGTCGACATCAACACGACGCCGATATGCCCAAACATGAGCAATGAGCAGTTCGCAGAGACCGTTATGCGCGCACGCGACGCGGCCGTCAGGCTGATTAAAGACCGGATTGCAGCGGTAGCGCGATGGGACGCGAACGAACAAGCGCGCGCCACAATCTATTTTGGACGTGCTGACGCACGGATTCGCAGCACGTTATCTTCCGGACTACCACGATTGCTTGCCGCGATGCACGATCTGGTTCCTGAAAAAATTGTTCGATGGGACAGCCGAGTTAGCAAGAATCTAACTTGCTCGGTCGTACCGGACAACGGCCGAAATCATGCCGCCGTATGCAAACCCGACTCCCATAAACGGGGCATCGCCATCTATTCTAAATTTTGCAGCGATTCGTTTGGCGAGCTGTACCATGCAGCAAAAATAAAGGTTCTGATTCACGAATGTACGCACTACACCGACACATTCAATTCCGATGACGTCATCTATGGAGACACGGAAATTGGGATGCGAGTATTTGCGATGCAGAACCCAGATCTCGCCATCACGAACGCGGACAGCATCACCGGCTACATTGCAACCTTTGACAAGATAGTCAAATAATGAACAGAAATCCACTAAAATCCGGCTTTGCAGCCTACCTTCTCGCGCTGTCGTCAATGCTGTCCGGCGCTGCGACTGCATGTACGATAGGCGAAGAAGCGCTGGTGCAATTTCCATTCAACAAAACCACATTTTCCAATGCAGACAGAGTGACGATAGCGAATAGCGCTATTGAAGCCAAAAAATGGCCTGATGTAAAAATTAAAGCAATCGTAATTGCCGGCGCTTATATCCACGAAAAAGACATTGAGAAGCTAAAGGATGCACGCGCCGAGAATACGATATCTTACCTACGAAAACTTGGCATCAGCGCCGAAAATATTTTCGTCGACAAAAAGACATTTACCGATGAAATGGTGGAGAAACGGCCCGACGGCACAGTCAGCATTCATCAGGTAATCGTGGAATTTACACCGATATGTAAAGGTAGCTGTGCATGGATGTGTAACGATCCACGCGTTACGCCACGAAGTAAAGCCATCAATTGACGACCATGGAACGAAACGTCCGCGTATGCAAACGTTCTTATCCCAACGCCGACAGCATTGCGGGGTACGTCGTTGACATTGACTAAATTGCTAACTGCCGTTGCGCTCGCGTTGAGCTGCACACATACGGCATTCGCGTGCGATGGTCCGTCGAACTTGCCAGGCTGGGATTTTGACGTTCGATTCGACAATGATTCGAGCGACCTATCTATCGCCGAGCTGGCGAAGCTGTCAGTGTGGTCAGCCGATATGCGCAATCGCTTTTCTATTGTCGATGTGGTCTCGGTTGTCGGTTTGGCGGAACCGACTGAGAGAGACCCGAAAGCCCTTGCTCGACGACGTGCAGCGAATGTCAAAGCCGCATTGGATCAATTTTCGATTCGAGGCGAACGAAATTCCGTCATCGCACGAATCTACAAATTGCCGTTTCCCGCCAGCGAGTTTGACGATACCGGGCGGCGCGTCGAGATCACGTTCGGCCCCGGGTGTCCGAATCACTGCTGCCCGAACCTGAACCCGATACCCAAGACGCATTGACGTAGCACGGAGCGTTCGGACCGGCCCGCGCGAAGCGGGCCGTCTTCTTCCAGCGTCTCCTGCGCGTTCGCCTTTCTTCCCTCGTCCGGTCAGCCCATCGCCCGCGATTGACACACTGCACACCCCTGCGTTTTCCCAAACATCGAGATACCGGAATCTGCGACGTATCGGCCATCACTGCAGCAACGGAGACCGACACCATGCAGCGACTTTGAAGGCCGTTTCCGGCGTGCACTTACGACCCCCACACCTGCATTTCGTAAAGCGAGTAACCCCACTGCGTCGCGCGCTGCGTGCCGAGCATCCGCACGTAACGTCCGCTGCCGTTGAGATTCGGCAGTGTGACGTGGGTATATGAACCACCGTTGCTCGTCGAATAGATCGTCGTCCAGTTCGCGTTGTCGTTCGACGTCTGGATCTGGTAGACCAGCGCGCCCGCATCCCAGTACAGATCGACGTGATCGATGTGCTTCACCGCACCGAGATCCACGGAGATCCATTGCGAACCGACACCGGCGCCTTCCGGCGAATCCCAGCGCGTGCTCGTCGAGTTGCCGTCGAACGCCTTGTCGGGCGTGAGCGACGCGTTGTAGCTCGCCGATGCGGCAGCCGGACGCCCTTGCGACAGCAGCGTCGGCTGCGCGGCGGCCGGGCCGCCGTAGTAGCTCGATCCGAGCTTGGCCTTCGTCGTATCGGCATTCACGCCGAACTGCGACAGGCTCCAGCGCTGGCCGGTCGTCACGTCGCCGACGTAAAGCTGGTAGCCGCCCGCCGTCGTCGACGAGAAGAACAGGTAGTTCGTGCCGCTCACCGGCGCCGGATCCGAGTTGTTGCTCACGCAGTCGTTGAGCGACAACGCGTTCGGCGTCGACGCCGGGTCCGCGGTCTTCGAATAGATCTGGTCGGCCCCGCCGCTGTCTTTCCAGCGCGCGTAGAACACCATGCCGTCCGCACGCACGATCGGGTAGTACGTCTGCAGCCCGGCCGGACGATCGAACACGGCGGTCGCGCCGGTCGCGATCGTGCGCTTCATCAGCCCCATGCTCGAGCCGGTGCCGGTCGCGTAGTAGACGGCGCTCGCGTCCGGCGCGAGAAACGGCATCGAGTATTCGGTGCCGGCCGGTGCGTTCGTCAGGCTCACGACCGACGTGAACGCCGGGCCCGCGCTCGTGTACGACAGCGTGGCCTGCTTGACGTCGCCGTTCTGCTTGAACACGAGCGTCTTGCCGTCCGCGCTGAATTTCGGGTCCTCGTTGCGCGTGGCGCCCGTGCTGTTCGTCATGTTGACGGGCGGCGTGCCGGCGCCGAGCTGCAGCATGAACACGTTCCATGCGCCATTGCTGATGCCCATGAACGCGAGCCACTTGCCGTCGGGGCTGAACACGCCGTTCATCGGATCGGTAATGCCCCACGTGCTCTTGCTCAGTTGCGTCAGCGTACGGGCCGAGAAGTCGTAGAGGAACAACTGGCTCGTGCCGTCGCCGTACTTCACGTAGCTGTGATAGACGAGCTTGCCGGTCAGCGCGGCGGGAAACGTCGCGTTCGGCTGGGCCGCGGGATTGCTGACGCAGGCCGCCGTGGCGGCGCCGCTGAACAGGTTGAGGGCGAGGCCGGCCGCCAGGCCCGCGATGAGGGTCTTCGATTTCACGCTGAATGATTCCGGGTAAGGTAAGGACGCCGCAGACAAGGTCGCGCGCAGGACGCGCAAGAGTCACGGATCAGCCGCCGGGCAGCGTGGACTCCTTCATAGTCAGACGTCGGGAATAGAACTTGCGAGAGCATGCCCGCTTGTCAGACGAAAGAAAAGGATCAAAGTCCATCAAAAACTTGCGGATCAGCGATTGGGGCGCAATTGCGCGCGACGGGTGCCGTGCTACTCTTTTTTCAGCAAGGCCCGAGCGGCCGGAGGGCTGGCATGAAGCGATATGCGGCGCTGGCGCAGACGATAGCCGACGCAATCCGGCGCGGCGACCTGGCGGCCGGTGCGCGCATCCCCACCGTGCGGGCCGCGTGCCGCGCGCATCGCGTGAGCCCGTCCACCGTGTTTCGCGCGTACTACGCGCTCGAAAGCGAGGGTCTGATCGTCGCGCGTGCGCGGTCCGGTTATTTCGTTGCGAACCTCGAAGACAAACACGTACGGTTCGGTCACGATCCCCCGCACAAGCCGGCCGCCGCACAAACCGGCGACGACGATCCGCTGTTCCGCCTGCTCGACTCCCTGAAGCACGAGGACATCGTCCCGCTCGGCTCGGCGTTCGCCAGCTATTCGCTGTTCCCGATGAGCAGCCTGTGGCGCTACGTGGCGTCGGCGGCCCGGAGCATGGACCGCACGAATCTGCTGTCCGGCCTGCCGCCCGGCAACGACGCGCTGCGCCGCCAGATCGCATTGCGCTACCTGAACGCGGGCGCGGCCTTGCCGATGGACGAGATCATCATCACGACCGGCGCGCTCGAAGCGCTGACGCTCAGCCTGCAGGCGCTGACGCGCCCCGGCGACATCGTCGCGATCGAGCGACCGGCATTCTACGCGGTGCTGCAGGCCGTGCAGCGTCTGCACCTGAAAGCCGTCGAGATCCCGGTCGACCCGCGCACCGGTCTCGATCTCGACGCGCTCGCCGAAGCGCTCGATACGCATCCGGTGCGCGCGTGCTGGTTCATGACGTCATTCCACAATCCGACCGGCGCGACGTTGACCGACGAGCGCAAGCACGCGCTGATCGACCTGCTCGCGTCGCGCGGCGTTCCGCTGATCGAGGACGACGTATACGGCGAACTGCATTTCGGCACGGCGCCCACGCGCCCCGCGAAACTGTATGACAACAGCGGGCTCGTCCTGCATTGCGGTTCGTTCTCGAAATGTCTCGCGCCCGGGTTCCGGATCGGCTGGGTCGCGGCCGGACGCTACGTGCGGCAGATCCGGCAGGCGAAAGGCGCGAGCGCACCGGCGGCCGACGTGCCCGCGCAGATGGCGATTTCGAGCTACCTGCGCGACGGCGCCTACGACCGCTTCCTGCGGAAACTGCGCCGCAATCTCGCCGCGCACCAGGCGCAGATGCTCGCCGCCGTTCGCGCGTATTTTCCGGACGGCACCGAAGTGTTCGCGCCGCACGGCGGGTATTTCCTGTGGATCGAACTGCCGCCGCGCGTGGATGCGATGCACCTGTTCGGCGATGCGATGGAAAGCGGCGTCAGCATCGCGCCGGGGCCGATCTTTTCCGCGACCGGCGGATTCCGCCGTTATCTGCGGCTCAACTACGGCCGGCCGTGGACGCCCGCCGTCGAGCGCGCGATGGAAACCATCGGAACGCTGGCGGCCCGGCAGCGGCACGACGGTTAACGCGGAACGTGTGGATCGCGAAGACCGACATGCTCCTTGCGTTTCGCGCGCGAGCGACAAAAAATGAAGCAGAAGACAGCCGCGGACGAACGTGTTCAACGCGTCCGATGTTATGGAGAATCACATGAGCACCGCATGCGAACGACAGTCGACGACGCGCGCTCCGCTGGCTGACGGCGCGCGTGGATCGATTGCCGCGTTCGAAAAAAACACGCTCGTCGGCGACTGTTCGTCTCGTTAATGACACCTGCCGCTTCGAACCATGCGAGTCCTGCCCATCCGGAACGTCCGCGCGCGCGATGCCTGGCGCGCCGTGCTGAACACGCGTGCCGAGTCACGACATACCGCTTGCTGCCGCTGCAGGGCATGCGGCTTCGTGGCGTTTCGCGCACTCGAACACTGCCCCGTCTGCGGCCGATGGAACTGGCCGTTCGATCCGATTCGCCGCGCATCGGACGACGCTCACGCCATACGTGCGCCACGGTCCTTCCACACCTGGTCGTCGCGCGTCGAGCGTACGCTGCGCAACGCGGCCTTCCGGCAGCCTCGCGCATCGAGCGCACCGATCCTGAGCATCCTGACGCTCATGCTGCTGGTCGGTGGCTACGTGACGGCCGACCGGACGTGCAAAGCCGATCCCGTTTGTCGCGGCTCCGATACGCCTGCCGCGTCAGCAGCCGAGTCCGGCCTGCATGCATCGCCCGATCCGGTGTTGCCGGTGTTGCCGGTGCCCGTCTATCCGTTTCATTCGACTGACGGAACGCAACTGGCGGCCAATCCGCAACGCGACGGCCCGAGCGCCGGCGAACCCGCAAACCGGATGCCGGTTGCGCAGGCCGCGCCGTCGATTCGCGAGCCCGGCCGGACCCACACCAAGGTAGTTCGCGTGAAAGACTGGCGACGCAGCCGCGATCCCGCGCATCGCACGCATGCGATCCGTCGTGTGAGCCTGCACACCGGCCATGGCCATGGCCACGGCCATTCGCGGCGCAACGCATCCGACAAAACCGACATCGCGAAGCTCTATGCCGGCCACTGAGCGTGCGGTCCGGCCGTTCGCGCCCACAGCAAAAACGGGCGGCCCGTTTCCGGAGCCGCCCGTTTCACGTTGCGCGTTGCGCGTATCGAACACTAGCGCATCAGGCCGCCAGCAAGCCGTGCGGGTCGATGACGAATTTGCGCGGCGCGCCGCCGTCGAACTTCTTGTAGCCTTCCGGCGCCTGGTCGAGCGAGATCACTTCGACGTTGACGATCTTCGCGATCGGCAGCCGGTCGAACAGGATTGCCTGCATCAGGTTGCGGTTGTACTTCAGCACCGGCGTCTGGCCCGTGAAGAACGAATGCGACTTCGCCCAGCCGAGGCCGAAGCGGATGCTCAGGCTGCCGTGCTGCGCGGCCTTGTCCTTCGCGCCCGGATCGTCGGTCACGTACAGGCCCGGGATGCCGATCGCGCCGGCCGGCCGCGTGATTTCCATCAGCGAGTTCAGCACCGTCGCGGGCGCTTCCTCCGAGTGGCCCGATGAACCGTGGCCGTGCGCCTCGAAGCCGACGCAGTCGACCGCGCAATCGATCTCGGGCACGCCGAGAATCTGCTCGATCTGTTCGCCGAGCGATGCGTCCTTCGACAGGTCGACCGTCTCGAAGCCCATCGCCCTCGCATGCGCGAGGCGCTCCGCGTTCATGTCGCCGACGATCGTCACGGCCGCGCCGAGCAGGCGTGCCGATGCGGCCGCCGCCATCCCGACCGGGCCCGCGCCCGCGATATAGACCGTCGAGCCCGGCTTCACGCCCGCGCTCACCGCGCCGTGATAGCCGGTCGGCAAAATGTCGGACAGGCAGGTCAGATCGCGAATCTTCGCCATCGCCTGGTCGCGGTCGGGGAATTTCAGCAGGTTGAAATCGGCATACGGCACGAGCACGTATTCGGCCTGGCCGCCGATCCAGCCGCCCATGTCGACGTAGCCGTATGCGCCGCCGGCACGCGAAGGATTCACGTTCAGGCACACGCCGGTATGGGTGTCCTTGCACATCGCGCAGCGGCCGCACGCGACGTTGAACGGCACCGACACGAGATCGCCGATCTTCAGCGTCTCGACGTCGCGGCCGACTTCGACCACTTCGCCCGTGATCTCGTGACCGAGCACGAGGCCGACCGGCGCGGTCGTGCGGCCGCGCACCATGTGCTGGTCGGAACCGCAGATGTTCGTGCTGACCACCTTCAGAATCACGCCGTGGCCAATCGCGCGGCCGCTCGGATCGACCATCTTCGGATAATCGATTTTCTGGACTTCGACCTGGCCCGGTCCAAGATAGACGACACCTCGATTGCTGCTCATCGTATTGTCTCCATGTCTCGTTGGATGGCGCGGCGGCGCGCCGGCCAATGCGGCGCGCACGCAACGTGCTGTTCGAGAGTAGTCCCGGAGGCAGGGGCGCCGATGTCTCAAACGCGACATGCGTTTGAACGGCGCCGACATCGATGGCGGAAATACGAAAACCGGGCGGAAAACGACGGAAAGTCAGTGTGCGGCGGGATATACCGGGGGTCGGACCGCCCATGGCGGCCTGCCCTCCACTTTTCGGCAGGCGTTACCCGCCCTGATTCTCGCGAATGATCGCAGCAGCAGCCGCTTCGGCCTCGCTCGCGACGCCGTCGTGCACGCGCGTGCTGACGGCCGGCGTCGGCGGCTCGCTGTCGAGCGCATGGCCGTTGCGGTCGTGCGTGTCGACCGTCGCACGCATCGACAGCCCGACGCGCAGCGGATGCGCGGCGAGATCGTGCGGATCGATCGCGATCACCACCGGCACGCGCTGCACGACCTTGATCCAGTTGCCGGCCGCGTTCTGCGACGGCAGCATCGAGAACGCACTGCCCGTGCCCGCCGAGAAGCCCTGCACGCGGCCGCGATAGGCAACACGCGTGCCGTACAGGTCCGACACGATCTCGACCGGCTGCCCGACGCGCATGTGGCGAATCTGCCCTTCCTTGAAATTCGCCTCGATCCACAGCCGGTTCAACTGCACGACCGACATCAGCGGCACGCCGGGCCCGACCTGCTGGCCGACCTGCACCGAGCGTTGCCCGATCGTGCCGTCGACGGGCGCGACGATCGTCGTGCGCTTCAGGTTCCGGTACGCGAGCTTGAACTGCGCGGCCGCCTGTACGACGGCCAGGCTTTCGTCGACCGGCAGCTTGCTGCCGAGCGCGCGCGCGGCATCGAGCTGCGCCTGCGCGGCCGCGAGATTCGCCTGCGCGCCGGCCACCGCCGCGCGCGCACGCGCCAGCTCCTCGGGCGCGACGATCTCGACCGACGCGCCCGAGCGCGCAACCCATGCACGCTGCGCGAGCGACAGGTCGGCGCGCCGCGCGTTCACGGCCTCGACGTACATCGTGTTCGAGATCTTCGCGTTAGCGACTTGCCGCACCGCCTGAGCGAGCTGCGCCTTCGCCTGCGCGAACGCGACGGACGCCTCGGTGTCGTCGAGCCGCACGAGCGTCTGCCCGGCGCGCACGGCCTGCGTATCGGCAACCAGCACGTCGGTCACGGCACCCGGAATCTGCGCGGCGACCTGCACGATGCTGCCCGCGACATACGCGTCGTCGGTATCTTCGTAATAGCGGTCGCTCAACAGCCAGTACGCGACCCATGCGAGCGCGGCCAGCAGCACGACCGCGAAGAACACGGTGAAGCGCTTGCGGCGCGTCGCGCGGCGCGCATCGAGTGCCGGATCGTTCAGCGCGGCCGGCTGCGCGGCGGTATGAAGGTTGTCGTGGTGCATCAGTCGCTTTGCGTAACGATCAGACGATCGTGCTGGAAGACGGGTATCGCCGGCATGACCGACGCGCCCGACGCCGGGCTCGCCGATGCCGTGCGCGCGAGAACCGGCGTGCCGCGGGGGTTGGTCGCACCGACCGTCGACGGGCGCGCCGCGTCGTCGCGCGGTGCCGGTGCCGGTGCCGGTGCCGGGGCGGAACTCGCCGTGCCGGTAACCGGCGGCACTGCCGCGCTCCCCGGGCGCGCGTCGTTCGACGTACCCGCCGCCGCCGCCCGATTCGCAGCCGCGCCAAGGGCCGCAGCGGTCGCTGCAACGCGCCTCGCCGCCCCGCTGCGCGCCTGATGCACGGCCGGCGCCTGCGCAACCGTTGCGCCCGCATCGAATCCGCCGCCCAACGCGCCGATCAGCCCGACGCGCAGCGTCCGCTGCCGGCCGAGCAGCGCGATCATCTGCGCGCGCTCGTCGATCAGCGTGAGATCCGCGACATCGACATCCTTCTGCATCAGCACGCCGCGCCGGTGGCGGTCGGCCGCGATCTGCACGATCTTCTGCGCGGCCGCCACCGCGTCCTGCTGCTGCGCGACGAGCGTCTGCGACGTTTGCAGCGACGTGACGATCTGCGCAACCTGCCCGAGCGCGTCGTCGACGGTCTTGTTGTACAGCCCGATCGCGACGTCGGCCTGCGCGACATCCGCACCGAGCTTTGCTTTGAGCCGACCGCGATCGAAGATCGGCAGCGAGATCGCGGGGCCGACGGAGCCCGCGAGCGAATCGCGCGAGAACAGCGACGCAGGCGTGAGCGCGAATACGCCGCCGAGCGCGACGAGGTTCACGTCCGGATAAAACTGCGCGCGCGTCGAATCGGCGTTCGCGAACGCGGCTTCGACGCGCAGCCGTGCGGCGACGATGTCGGGCCGGCGGCCGAGCAGGTCGGCCGGCAGCCGCGCGGGCACGGCGCTGCCCGCGAACGCGCCGACGCGCGGACGCTGCAGCGCGAGCCCGCGCTCGGGGCCGCGGCCCGACAGCACGCCGAGCTGCAGTTGCGCGAGCTTGATCTGCTCGTCGTTCAGCGCGATCTGTTCGAGCAGGCGGCTGCGCTTGATCGATGCATCGCTCGCGTCGTACGCGTTGTCGAGGCCGCGCGCGGTGCGCTCGCGCAGCACGGCCGTCACGCGCTGGCTGATCTTCAGCTTCTGCTGCAGCAGGTCGCGCACCGCGTATGCCTGGTCGAGCTGGCAGTACACGGTGACGATCGCGACGGCGAGCGTGAGCCGCACCTGTTCGGCCTCGACGCCGGCCGCGTCGCGCAGCGACATCAGGCTCTTCGTCGCCGCGCGGTTCTTCCCCCACAGGTCGAGCTGGTAGTTCAGCCCGACGAACACCGACGACGGCGATACGTTCGGATCGCCGAAAATCTCGACCGGCACGCGATAGCCGCTGACCGACACGTTGGCGACGTCGTCGCCCGGCTTCGGCATCCGCGCGCGGCTGATCGTGGCGCCAGCCGTGCCTGTCAGCCCCGTCAGCGAATCGAACTGCTGAAGCTGTGCCTGCGCGATCCGCAGCCGCGCCTGCGCGACCTGCAGATCGGGGTTGTTCTGCGATGCCTCCGTCACCAGCTCGTCGAGCTGCGGATCCTGCAACTGCTTCACCCAGTCGGGCGCGGGCCACGCGCCGTTCGCGCCGGGGCCGGCCGTGTGCGCGAGCGCATCGCCGGCCGGCGCGCGCAGCGACAGCGAAGGCAGGAAGCCCGACGGCACGCATCCGCCCAATGCCAGCAGCACGGCCGCCGTCGCGATCATCGAGCCGCGTTGCACGCCACACGCCAAACCCGCCGCTTTCTTCACACGCCGCATCGCGCCCCTCACCCGTGCTGAATGCGCTGCGCGCGTGCAGCCAGCCGCGGCCGCGTGCGTTCGAGCGGGCCGAGCCGGCCGAACAGGCCATCGGCGACACCGAACAGGATGCCGGCGAGCTTCGCGCGCTTGTCGCGCTCGACGAGCGCGATCTGCACGACCTGCCACACGGTCAGCAGGTTCGGCACGATCGCCACCGGAAAGCGCAGCCCGTACTGCATCCCGAGCTGCACCGCATTGCGCGCGCTGTAGTAGCGCCGTTGCCACGAGTGATTCATCGACGTCATTTCAAAAGGGCCGATCGCATGACGCTGCTTCGCGCCGATCCGGTGCGGCAGCACCAGCGACGGCACGATATAAAGCGGCACGTTGCGCGCGAGCGCGCGGAAGCTGTATTCGGTATCGACGTGATCGATGAACAGCGTCTCGTCGAACCGTCCGAGCATGTCGAACGCGTCGCGCGATACGACGCAGCCCGACGAGATCAGGAACGCGCAGCGCTGCAGCGGCGCACCCGGCTCGATGCGCAGGCGGCGCAGCCCGATCCCGTTGGTCGAGAGTTCGGGCAGGAAGCTGCGCGCATTCTCGTCGAAGATGCGCGGGCCGGCCAGGAACGCGCGCCCCGCGAGCCCCGCGCAGACATCGCGCATCGCCGGGAAATACGCGGCCGGCACCGACGAATCCTGGTCGAACAGCGCGACCGCATCGATGCGGTCGCGAAACAGCGCCGCGAGCCCCGCGTTGTATGCGCCCGCGATCCCGCCGCGGTTGCCGTGATGCAGCAGCGCGATGCCTTCGCGCTCACACAGGTCGCGCGCCCGCGCATCGGGCTGCGGCGTGTTGTCGACGACGAGCAACGCGTCGCACGCGTGCCTCCACGCGCCAAGCGCTTCGAGCTGCGCGTCGCTCGGGTGATACAGGATCACGAGTGCGCCGAGTGTCGTCATGTTCGTCTCCTCAATGCCCGAAGGACGCCGCCGCGCCGCGCTTCGGCCGCGTCAGCCACATCATCGCCGCGAGCACGAGGCAGGTCATGCTCGCCATCCAGAACATGTCGTTCGTCGCCATCATGTAAGCCTGCTGCATCACGACCTGGTGCAGCGTCGTCAGCTCGCGCACGCCGTCCACGCCCATCGCGTTCAGCGTGTGCACGAAGCGCTGCGTATTCGCCGACGCATGCGTGACGGATTGCGACACGACGTCGTAGTGATAGGTCGCGCGGTTGTCCCACAGCGTCACGCTCATCGCGGTGCCGAACGCGGCCGACAACGTGCGCAGGAAGTTCGACAGGCTCGACGCGGCGGCGAGCCGGTCGTCCGGAATCCGCGACAGCGTCGCGGCGGTCAGCGGAATGAAGAAGCACGGCAGCCCGATCCCCTGGATCAGCCCCGGCGCGGCGATCTGCGCGAACGTCATCTTCAGCGTGAAATGCGCATCCCACGCGAGCACGCCCGCGAACACGAGAAAGCCGAACGTCGCGAGCACGCGCGCGTCGAAGCGGTGCGCATGCAGCCCGACGAGGATCGAGAACACGAGCGCGAGCACGCCGAGCGATGCGGTCGCGAGCCCGGCATGAAACGCGTTGTAGCCCATCACGGCCTGCATCCACAGCGGAAACACGACGCCGACCACCGAGAAGCTCATCATCCCGAGCGAGATGATCAGCACGCAGAACGAGAACGTGCGGTCGCGAAACAGGCCGAGATCGACGACGGGGTGTGCTTCGCCCGCCTCCCAGATCAGCAGCGACACGATCGCGAGCGCCGCGACCACCGCGAGCGTGACGATCAGCGGCGAATCGAACCAGCCGCGATCGTGGCCGAGATCGAGCATCGCCTGCAGCGAGCCGACGCCGATCACCAGCAGCACGATGCCCGGCACGTCGATCGGGCCGGCCGCGCCGCGCTGCGCGTCGGGGCGCAGCATCGCGGTGCACACCGCGAACGAGAACAGTCCGATCGGCAAATTGATCAGGAAGATCCACGGCCACGAGAAGTTGTCGACGATCCAGCCGCCGACCACCGGCCCGAAGATCGGTGCGAGCAGCACCGTCATCGCCCACAGCGCGAGCGCGATCGTGCGCTTGTCCGGCGGGAACGTGCGCAGCAGGATCGTCTGCGACAGCGGCACCATCGGCCCCGAGCACAGCCCTTGCAGCGCGCGGCAGATCACCAGCACGTGCAGGTCGCGCGCGAGCCCGCACAGCAGCGACGTCAGCGTGAACAACAGCACCGCGCCGACGAACAGCCGCAATTCGCCGACGCGGCGCGCGAGCCAGCCGGTCAGCGGCACCGCGATCGCGGCCGCGACCGAATACGAGCTGATCACCCACGTGCCCTGGCTGTTCGATACGCCGAGACTGCCGGAGATCGCCGGCACCGCGACGTTCGTCACGGTCGAATCGAGCACCTCGATGAAGGTCGCGAGCGACAGCGCGAACGTCAGCAGCGCGAGCCGGATGCCGCGCAGCGGCTGCGGGGCCGGCGCGGGGGCCGGCGCGTCGAATGCGGACGGCGCGCCGGGCGCATCGCGAAGCGGCGACGCGGCACTCATGCGCCGACCACCGCGACGTCGGCCCGCTTGGTCGCCTGCCCGCGCTTCGGCGCGAACCGTTCGATGAAATCGGCGGCCGCATGACAGCCGTCCGGCGCGGTGGCGAGCAGCGCACGCGCGCGCTCGGCATGCACCGCGAATGCGGGTTCGCCGAGCACGTGCGCCAGCGCCGCACCGAGACGCGCGCCGTCGACGGGACCGTCGACACGCACGCCGCAGCCGCTCGCCGCGACGCGTTGCGCGTTGTCGAACTGGTCGTGCGCGAACGGCGTCACGACCTGCACGATCCCGGCCTCGTATGCGAGCGCCGCGGTGCCGATCCCGCCGTGATGCGCGAGCGCGCGGCAACGCGGCAGCAGCGTGCGCATCGGCACGAAGCGGCGCACGAGCAACCGGTTGCCGTCCGGCGCGGCATCGTGCGGCGTCAGCAGGATCCCGCGCGCGCCCGTCGCGCGCAGCGCGTCCGCCACCGCGCGCGCATACGTCGCGTGATCGACGAGCGTCGAGCCGGCCGTGAACACGACCGGTGGCTCGCCGGCCGCAAGAAACGCATCGAGTTCCGCATCTTCGTCAGGCGCCGCGATGTCGTTGAACAGTGGAAAGCCGCTTTGCAGATGATTCGACGGCCAGTCGGGCTGCGGCGGCGCGAACCAGCCGGGAAACAGGCACAGCACGCCGTCGGTCGAATGCAGCCAGCGGCCGAGCACGCGCCGCGCGGGCGCGAGCCCGAGTTCGCGACGCACCGCGTCGAGCGCGGGGCCGCATACGCGGTCGAGCACCTGTCGCTCGATCAGCGTCATCAGCGCCGCCTTCACCGGCAGCGGCCAGCGCGCGGGAATCGTCAGGCGCGGGTGCGTCGGCGGAGCATGCGCGGACAGCAGCGTCGACGGCGACACCTGCACCGACACGTACGGCGTGCCGTGCAGCTCCTGCATGAAGCGCGCGGAGAACGCCCACAGCGTGCCGACGAGCACCGTATCGTCGTCGGTCAGCGCATGCAGCGCGTCGTAATGCGGGCGCAGCATCGGCGCGATCACCTGCCACAGCGTGCGGAACGACGTGCGCGGGTCCCACAGCGCGGGGTTCGCCATCGCGGCCTCGTATTCGGCCGCGGTGCCGACCGGCACGAATGCGAAACCGCAACGGCGCACGGCCGCCTCGAACGGCGCGTGCGTGCAGAACACGACGGCGTGACCGCGCGCCGCGAGCGTGCGCGCGACGCCGAGCAACGGATGCACGTCGCCCGCCGAGCCGATCGCGGTCACGATCATCTTCGCCATCGCGCGCCTCGCGGGAATCAGTAGAAGCCGGGAATCAGCGCCGCGACTTCGCGGCGGTACTGCGTGTACGCCGGCCCGAAATGCCCGGTCAGCCAGCTCTCCTCGACGCGCACCTTGTACGCAAGCGACGCGAACACGAGCAGCACGCCGATCGCGCCGCGCCATTCGCCGCCGATCAGCGCGGCGCCGACGAGCGCGAGCAGGCAGCCCGTGTAGATCGGGTGACGCACGAGCGCGTACGGCCCCGTGCGGACGAGTTCGTGGTCCTCCTTCAGCGTGACCGACACGCTCCAGTTCGTGCCGAGATGCAGCCGCGCCCACACCGAGAAGAGCAGGCCCGCGACCAGCACCGCGAGCCCGCACTGCGCCTGCAGGCCGAAGCGCTGCCAGTCCGGCACGAGCGCCTGCCATGACGGATCGGGCAGGATGATCAGCGCGCCGCCGACGATCAGCGGAATCGACTGCAGCGTGCGCGAGCGCGACGCCTCCTTGCGCACGGTCGTCTTCACGCCCTGCGACGTGGCGATCCAGTACGCGAGCCATGCGGCCCAGGGAACGACGATGGCGATGGTCTGAACGATATTCACGGCTGGCCTGCCTCGTTGGGATGGGAATTCGGGTGCGCGGGCCGGGCCCACGGCACGACGTGCGGCGTCACGACGACAGCGCGTGGATCGGCGCGGGCACGCACGCATGCGCGGCGGCGTGCGCCATGCCGGCCGCGACCGGCGACCCGTCGCAGAAGAAGTCGAGCAGCGCCGCACGCGTGTGTTCGCGCTGCGCGCGGCCTTCGATGTCGAGGAAATGGCCGGCGTCCGGCACCGTCGCGAACCGCGCGCGCGGCACGTGCGCACCGAGCTGGCGAACGTCGGCCGGCGTCGTGTATTCGTCGCGCTCGCCGTTCAGGAACAGCAGCTCGCAGCCGATGTTCGAGAACTCGCTGAAGTAGCGCTCGGGCTGCAGCGACAGGATCTGGTCGACGTGGAACGCGACCTGGTCCTGCTCGTCGCGCGGCAGGCGCGTGAGATACCGGTAGTTGTACAGCTTCATGATGCGCGGCAGGTAGCGGCCGACGGTGTCGTTCAGCAGCTGCGCGGCCTTCAGGTTCTCGCCGGCCGCGATGTGATCGCGTGCGCGCGTCACGTAGTCGACCATCGCGTCGTTCAGGAACGGCGAGAACGAGCAGATCGCCGCGCGCCGCACGCTCGGGCAGCCGCGCGCGAGCGCGAACAGCGAGGCGACGCCGCCCCACGACACCGACACGAGGAATGCCGGCGCGAAGCGCTCGACCAGATGCTGGAGGATCGCGGCTTCGTCGTCCTTGGTCAGGATGACGCAGCCCGGATTGTGCTGGCGCGACTGCCCCGCGTACGGCAGGTCGAAGCAGATCGTGTTCATCCGCTCGCCCAGATATTGGACGGTCTGCCCGAACGACGCGGTCGTCGCGAGCGCGCCGTTGACGAGCATCGCCGTGTCGAACGCCGGGTCGAACACGTTCCGTTCGACGTAGACCTTCAGACCATTCGGCAGCGGGACCACGTGTTTTTCGGTCGGCATCGTCGTTCTCCGGTGGATGCGGCGTCTCGACGTCGCGGCATGCTGCAGCTGCGCAATGGCGGGTGCCGACCCCGCGCGCGATCCTTCGCCGCGCCCATTGCCGACGCACCGCGGCAAATACCGGCGGCGCCAATTCATTCCTCACAGTGCGGCGCCATACTAATACGGACAATATTACTGACTCAAGTCACCCAACGATTCCCTCTACTCGACCCGGGAATACACCGGATTCAAATTTTTTTATCAATTTATATGGTATGAGGGATCGCCAAAAAGGCGTCAGCAATCGTTTGCGAGCAGCGCTCCTTGGCATAATGAAATCCAATATTTCTCTTTAAATTCAAAGCGATATTCCATTTTAATCGATTGATTAAAACGGACTTCCTGAATTTACCAATCTTCACCACCTCCACTCGCCATTCCACATCGTGAATAATATTACAGGCATCCACACTCTTTCATTTCGTAATAGAAACGCGGCCGTAAATTTTCCAGTGCATTGCACCATTTTTCGCAAACCGTTTTAAACAAACTCCAGCTTACTTAACCTTCTTTCAATTCGTTTTTACGCATCTGCACATCGCGGCAAGTGGTCGATCCGTCATACCGCCGAGACCCTGCCATCGTCAGACCCCGATTTTTTGTTGATTGATCGTTCAATAAAAAACCGCTAAGCTCTCGACTTCCATGGATGGCCCGTCCGGGCGAAGGGAGTCGCGATGCCGAAAGTCGGAATGCGGGAGATACGCCGCGCTCAGTTGATCGACGCCACGCTGCGTTCGATCGACGAAGCGGGCCTGCCCGGCACGACGCTCGCATCGGTCGCGCAACGCGCGAAGATCTCGACGGGCATCGTCAGCCACTACTTCGGCGACAAGGACGGCCTGCTCGAAGCGACGATGCGGCACGTGCTGCGCGACCTGTGGTCGGCCACCACGCGCCGCCGCGTGGCGGCACGCAAGGATCCGCGTTCGCGGCTGCGTGCAGTCGTCGCCGCGAACTTCGACGAGACGCAGGTCAGCGCGCCCGTGATGAAGACGTGGCTCGCGTTCTGGTCGCAGAGCATGCACGACCCGATGCTCAAGCGCCTGCAGCACGTCAACACGCGGCGCCTTCATTCGAACCTGTGCGCGGAATTCGCGAAGGCGTTGCCGCGCACGAAGGCGCGCGAAGCCGCCAGCGGCCTCGCCGCGCTGATCGACGGCCTGTGGCTGCGCGGCGCGCTCGCCGGCGGCCCCATCGACACCCGGGCGGCGCTGAAGCTCGCCCACGATTACATCGACCTGCTGCTCGCGTCCGACTGACGCTACGCAGTCGCCCTCAAGGAGATCCTCATGTCCGTATTCGGTTTGCAGCGCCTCTACATCGGCGGCGGTTACGTCGACGCCACGAGCGGCAAGACTTTCGATACCTTCGATCCCGCCACCGGCGAGCTGCTCGCGCAGGTGCAGCAGGCGAGCGCGGCCGACGTCGACCGCGCGGTTGCGTCCGCGCAGGAAGGCCAGCGCGAATGGGCCGCGATGACCGCGATGCAGCGCTCGCGCATCCTGCGCCGCGCGGTCGACCTGCTGCGCGAGCGCAACGACGAACTCGCCGCGCTGGAAACGCGCGACACCGGCAAGCCGATCGGCGAAACGCTCGCGGTCGACATCGTCACCGGCGCGGACGTGATCGAGTACTACGCGGGCCTCGCGACAGCGATCGAAGGGCTGCAGGTGCCGCTGCGCGCCGATTCGTTCGTCTATACGCGCCGCGAGCCGCTCGGCGTGTGCGCGGGCATCGGCGCATGGAACTACCCGATCCAGATCGCGTGCTGGAAGACGGCGCCCGCGCTCGCGGCCGGCAACGCGATGGTGTTCAAGCCGAGCGAAGTCACGCCGCTGACGGCGCTGAAGCTCGCGGAAATCTATACGGAAGCCGGCGTGCCGGCCGGCGTGTTCAACGTCGTGCAGGGCGACGGCTCGGTCGGCGCGCTGCTCACGGGCCACCCGGACATCGCGAAGGTGTCGTTCACCGGCGGCGTCGAGACGGGCAAGAAGGTGATGTCGCTGGCCGGCGCATCGTCGCTGAAGGAAGTGACGATGGAGCTCGGCGGCAAGTCGCCGCTGATCGTGTTCGACGATGCGGACCTCGACCGCGCGGCCGACATCGCGGTGACCGCCAACTTCTTCAGCTCGGGCCAGGTCTGCACGAACGGTACGCGCGTATTCGTGCACCGTTCGATCAAGGACGCGTTCACGCAGCGCGTGCTCGAGCGCGTGAAGCGCATCCGCGTCGGCAAGCCGACCGATGCCGACACCAACTTCGGCCCACTCGTGTCGGCCGCGCAGCTCGACAAGGTGCTCGGCTTCATCGATAGCGGCAAGGCCGAAGGCGCGAAGCTGCTCGCCGGCGGCACGCGCCTGACCGACGGCCACTTCGGCAGCGGCCAGTACGTCGCGCCGACGGTGTTCGGCGATTGCCGCGACGACATGAAGATCGTCCGCGAGGAAATCTTCGGGCCGGTGATGAGCATCCTCGATTTCGAATCGGAGGACGAAGTGATCGCCCGCGCGAACGACACGCACTACGGGCTCGCGGCCGGCGTCGTGACCGAGAACCTGTCGCGCGCGCACCGCACGATCCATCGCCTCGAAGCCGGCATCTGCTGGATCAACACGTGGGGCGAATCGCCGGCCGAAATGCCGGTTGGCGGATACAAGCAATCCGGTGTCGGACGCGAGAACGGCATCACGACGCTCGAGCACTACACTCGGATCAAGTCGGTGCAGGTCGAGCTCGGCCGCTACAACCCGGTGTTTTAAAGGAGGACAACCCGTCATGACGACACGCGAATACGACTACGTCATCTGCGGCGCAGGTTCCGCGGGCAACGTGCTCGCAACGCGCCTGACGGAAGATCCGGACGTCACGGTGCTGCTGCTCGAAGCGGGCGGCCCCGACTACCGCTTCGACTTCCGCACGCAGATGCCGGCCGCCCTCGCCTATCCGCTGCAGGGCCGCCGCTACAACTGGGCATACGAGACCGATCCCGAGCCGCACATGGACAACCGCCGGATGGAATGCGGCCGCGGCAAGGGGCTCGGCGGCTCGTCGCTGATCAACGGCATGTGCTACATCCGCGGCAACGCGCTCGACTACGACAACTGGTCGACGCACAAGGGTCTCGAGAACTGGACGTATCTCGACTGCCTGCCGTACTTCAAGAAAGCCGAGACGCGCGACGTCGGCCCGAACGACTATCACGGCGGCAACGGCCCCGTGTCGGTCACCACCAGCAAGCCGGGCGTGAACCCGCTGTTCGAGGCGATGGTCGACGCGGGCGTGCAGGCCGGTTATCCGCGCACCGACGACCTGAACGGCTATCAGCAGGAAGGCTTCGGCCCGATGGACCGCACCGTCACGCCGCGCGGCCGCCGCGCGAGCACCGCGCGCGGCTATCTCGACCAGGCGCGTGCGCGGCCGAACCTCGAGATCGTCACGCATGCGCTCGCCGACCGCATCCTGTTCGACGGCAAGCGCGCATCGGGCGTCACGTACCTGCGCGGCAGCGAGCGCGCGACCGCGCATGCGCGCCGCGAAGTGCTCGTGTGCAGCGGCGCGATCGCGTCGCCGCAACTGCTGCAGCGCTCGGGCGTCGGCCCCGGCGCGTGGCTGAAGGAACTCGACATCCCCGTCGTGCTCGACCTGCCCGGTGTCGGCCAGAACCTGCAGGACCACCTGGAGATGTACATCCAGTACGAGTGCAAGGAGCCCGTGTCGCTGTACCCGGCGCTCAAGTGGTGGAACCAGCCGAAGATCGGCGTCGAATGGATGCTGAACGGCACCGGCCTCGGCGCGAGCAACCACTTCGAGGCGGGCGGTTTCATCCGCACGCGCGACGACGATCCCTGGCCGAACATCCAGTATCACTTCCTGCCGGTGGCGATCAACTACAACGGCTCGAACGCGATCGAGATGCACGGCTTCCAGGCGCACGTCGGCTCGATGCGCTCGCCGAGCCGCGGCCGCGTGAAACTGCGCTCGCGCGATCCGAACCAGCATCCGAGCATCCTGTTCAACTACATGGCCGAAGCGCTCGACTGGCGCGAGTTCCGCGATGCGATCCGCGCGACGCGCGAGATCATGCGGCAGCCCGCGCTCGACCGCTATCGCGGCCGCGAGCTGAACCCGGGCGCCGACTGCAAGAGCGACAAGGAGCTCGACGCGTTCGTGCGGGCCCGCGCGGAGACCGCGTTCCATCCGTCGTGCTCGTGCAAGATGGGTTACGACGACATGGCGGTGGTCGACGAAGCGGGTCGCGTGCACGGGCTGGAAGGCCTGCGCGTCGTCGATGCGTCGATCATGCCGATCATCACGACCGGCAACCTGAACGCGCCGACGATCATGATCGCGGAGAAGATCGCCGACAGGATTCGCGGGAAGCAGCCGCTCGCGCGCGTCGATGTGCCGTACTTCGTCGCGAACGGCGCGCTCGCGCGCGATGTCGCGAAGGCGGTGAGGCAGCCGGAGACGGTTTGATAACGGCGGGCGTGCTGCCCGCTCATCGGCATATTGACGAAACGCCGCCGGCAGTGATGGTTGGCGGCGTTTTCGTTTCTTTTACGGTGACTTGCGCGGAAGCGAGTTCCCGACTTGCAGCCATGTGATCACATCGGCCGGATGAGTTCGCGGGCGCACGCGCTTTGAAATGAGGCTGCCGGGGTTCAGGGCAGCGGACCAGCCGACGACAGTCGAGTACGCATGCCACTGCACCGCCGAAAGCGCGGACGAGCGGCAAGTAGAACGAAAACCCGCGAAGACGTCGCGCTCTTTTGGCGAATGCGGAAGCCGGCCAGTCCGCACGCCTGCTGCTCGACGCCGCCAGCAGTTGTGCCGGCCATTGCCTGAGCAGGACGCACCGATTGACGGCAGCGCTTACACCCGCACGGCTCAGAACGAGATCTACCGCCCGTTCCATCGGCTGCCCAATCCCGATCTGGTCATGTACGTGTTCCCGCACCTGGCCGGCACCGATCTGGTGCCGGTGCCCGGATACTCCACAGTGTTCCCGCCGTACCAGCGGATGCAGTACGCGCTACCGGGCGAACGGCTGGAGGACTTCTGAACCGTTCGTCGGCCGGTTCATCTTCACCGGTGAGCGCGGCCCGCGGGACCCTGGCGTAGCAGAGCTACGTTCTCGTTGATGCGGCCTTGGATCGTGCGCAAGGTATCTCGATT
Organism: Burkholderia sp. DN3021; assembly: GCF_049805555.1. Lineage (NCBI taxonomy): Bacteria > Pseudomonadati > Pseudomonadota > Betaproteobacteria > Burkholderiales > Burkholderiaceae > Burkholderia > Burkholderia sp. DN3021. The sequence goes on from NZ_JBNCAB010000001.1 coordinate 147,380, forward strand.
AATAATCCGCGGGTGCATGTTCTCGGCCGTGTCTGAGAATTGGCTGGCCACTTCGCAAATGCCGTCAATCATTCTGCTGGCAACGTCCTGGGGCACTTCGGCTTCCTCGGCAAGCCGAAGCATGTGTGCGCGGGAAATCTCCAGTGCCTCACCCATCACGTCCATTTGGTGATATCCACCGGGTCCCTCGCAGAAGGTCACATCGTAGGCCGGCGCCAGTCTCCACTGACCATTTGGCGCCATGACGTAGGAGAAGTTCTTGGGATGGTCGTCTCGGTTGTTGAACGCGACGTTGAAGACGGCGCGCTCGAAGGCCCTCCCCATCTCTCGCACATCGTTGGTACAGATCTGGGTCGCCCGCAAGAAGTTGAAGTAGTCCAACGACCCCGCAATCTGGTAATCGGCCCCCGTAAACGCCGCGAGACTCTGCATGGGGACGCGCAATCCGTCATGCCGATCAAAGCGCTTGCTGGCGAACGCCGCCAGCCCATTGGGCAAACTGAAGTACTGCGTGTCCGGGGTCTCGATGCCACATCTGCGCAGACATTCGGCGTAGACCATCTCGATGGCGCACACCTCGGCATGCTCTTCTCTGGCCGGGAACTTGACCAGCCAGGCGTCGAAGCCCGGCGTGACGGCCGTGGTAAACCCACCGGTTTGCGGATCGCGATAGACCAAGGCCTTGGGCCTTGCACCTTGGGGCGAGCCGCCCACCCGCAGCAACGTCTGCAGGAACTCACTACCTTCACCATGGAGCACTTCCTGCACTTCGGCGGCAAGCTGTTGCAGCGGGATGTGGACATCCGGCGCCTCTCCTTCGGGTGCGACGGGTTCAAACGTCATGGCCCCCATCGCGTTGCTACCGATATAGGCCAACCGCTCCAGGGCGCCAATGCGGGCCGTGTTGAGTCCACGGCGCCTGAACATACGGTCCATCAGCAGCATGCCCCACCCGTCTGGCAAGGCGTCATAGACAGGCCCCGGAAGTTGCAATTGATGGCCTGGGAAATCTCGCCGCAACTGAGGGCCCTCCAGCGGCAGCGTGTACGAAGACAGCTCCAGGCCCCTTTGCCTGGCCTCGTTGCTGTACTCGAACACGATCAGTGGGCGACCGGTCAGGGCAGTCGTGGAGACCAGCGTGCCCCAATGCCATCGCTCCCCCCAGCCCTCGTAGAAGACATTCACTTGTTCAGGCATTGCTGGACTTTCTCTTTGTACGGAGGCGCTTGGCTGTTTTCTCGTAGCGCAGAATATCCTCGATGCTGTCCAGCTTTGGCTGGAACAGACCTTCGAACTCCTTGATTCGGCCGAGCGCCATCGCCACCCGGACCACGGCCTCGAAGCCAACATTGCGCCCGGCCTCCAGGTTGGACACGGTGTTGGCCCCAATGCCGGCACGCCCGGCCAGATCCGACTGTGTCATGCCCAGAGCCAAACGCTCTGTGCGCAAGCGATCGCAGAGGCGCTTGACGACCTCACTCGGCTTGCTAAAGCTTAAATCCAACATAGTGTGTATCTACCCCCTTCTATGCCAGTTAGCACCCAAAATTATAGAATTAACGCCACCTTGGTTCAAGAGGCGTAATTCCTCAATTTAGTGCCTTATCGGAAAGATTACGCAAATAGCCACAATATAATGGAGTTAAGCAGCTCCACACCAAAGAAGCGGCCGATCAGACCGCTCCGGGGCTGCGCGGACTATCCGGGGCAGTGCGGAGGTCAGATCGCATGTTGCACGAGTGCACGGCCTTGTTCGCCCCCGCTTCTGAAGAAAGGAAGTCTGTCGGGCCACAAGGCGCCAATCATGACCACACTTCAGATTCGCGGCAGGAAGCCGTTCGTGTGCTTCGTCGTGCGTTACTTCGTCGCGAAGGCGGTGCGGCAGCCGGAGACGGTCTGACGACGGCGGGCGCGCCCACTAAAAACGCCGCTGACGATCACCGTCAGCGGCGTTTTTCCTTTCCGGCTCAGCCGTTGTTGACCTCTTGCCGCAAACGCTCGACGTCGACGTGCTTCAGGTAATTCGTGATGTTCTGCCAGATCGGATGGAACCCGTAGCCGCCGTGCTGCAACTCATCGAGCGCCTGCTCGCGCGTCCAGCCCTGGTACACCATCCGGTACAGCGCCGACACGAGCCCGGTGCGATCGGCGCCATGCTGGCAATGGATCAGCACCGGGCCGTCCTGGTCGGCGGTCCGCAGCGCCTTCAGCGCGGCGACCATGTCTTCGTCGCGGATGTACCACGTGTTGATCCGGATGCGCTGCATCGTGATCTGCGTGCCGGCCAGGATGCTGTCGTCCGCGTGAAACGCGCGGAAGCTGATGACCTTGCGGATGCCGAGCTTCTGCAATTCCGGCACGTCTTCCCGCGAGAGCTGCGCGCTGCGGTACAACGTCGGCGTGATGCGATGCAGGTTGTTCACGCGCGCATCGGCAATGTTTTGCGCCCATTGGATCGGTCGGGCCGCGATCGGTCGGGCCGCAACGCCGAAAACCGCGTCCGCGTATGCCGGCTTCACGAGCCCGGCAAGCGTGACGGCGATCGCGGCAATGAAGGCAATTTTCATGTTGGTTCGGTGTTCAGTGGAATGCGCGCTTGCGCTCGCGCGACAGGATGAACAGGACGATCGCGGCGGCGCTCATGGTCCAGTAGTCGGTGGGTGCCACGCCCAGCCAGTGGATATGCCACGGCACGTGCGCCGGGTTGAAGCGGGCAAGACCGTAGGCCGGATTCAGCACGAACCACAGAAAATCCTCGGTCAGCCAGAACACCATGATGCACGCGATGATGCGGGCTTCGATGCGCCACGACCAGTGCCCGTTGAACACAGGCGGCAGGTGGAAGAACAGCGCGACGAACGGGAACACCCACGCGTGGTATCCGGTCATCGGGCGCCCGCCCCAGAAGATGTCGAGCAGCCAGTGCTTGTCGATGCGCCAGGTCGGCAGGTTGGCGGCCCACCCCGCGCTGCCCTCGATCTGGATCTCGACGTTCGCGAAAAAGAACGCGAGCAACATGACCCATGCGACGACGAACAGCGTATGACGCGTCGGCACAAAACGCGCGACGCTCATGCGGCAGGCTCCAGTCCCAGCACGCGATCGAGCACGAAGCGTCCGGCCAACGGCCGCCCGAGCGGGGCCAAACGGCGGCGCATGTCGGCCAGGCGCTCCGGCGTCTGCAGCAGCGCGCGGATCCGGTAGACGAGCGCATCGTCGTCGATGGCCTTCAGCGCCACGCCCTGTTCGAGCAGGAAATCCGCATTGCGCTCCTCCTGGCCCGGAATCGGCGAGTTGACGATCATCGGCAGCTGCATCGCGAGACATTCGGACGTCGTCAGGCCACCCGGCTTCGTGATGACGAGGTCGGCGCAGGCCATCAGGCGTTCGACCTGCTGCGTGAAACCCTGCGGAAAGAGCCGGCCCGGATGCTGCGCGGCGAGCGTCTGCAGCGACGCCAGCATCGTCTGGTTCTTGCCGGCCAGCGCGATCAACTGGAAATCGGCGTCCATCTCCAGCAGCCGCGTCGCCAGCACGTCGAGCCCGCCGAGGCCCGCGCCGCCGGACATCATCAGGAACGTCGGTCGCGCGGGATCGAGGCCGAACTCGGCCGCGCAGGCCGCGCGATCGAGCGGCCGGCCGAACGCCGGCATGATCGGGATACCGCTGACGTGCACCGTTTCGGGCGCCATGCCGCGCGCGTGCATGCGCCACGCAATCTCGTCGTTGGCCGCGAAGTAGCCGCGCATGTTCGGCACGACCCACATGCTGTGCAGGTCGAAATCGGTGACCTGCACCCACACCGGCGTGTCGACGCGCCCCTTGCGGATCTCGCGCGACAGCAGTTCGGCGGGCAGGAAGTGTGTGCAGATGATCGCGTCCGGGCGCTGCCGTTCGATTTCCGCGAGCAACTGCCGGCAATTGAGCCGCTCGATCGCGCGCCGGATCTTCTGCGACGGCGCGGCGGGATCGACCTCGTCGGTCTTCTGGTACAGGTAGCCCCACAGCGCCGGCTGGCTGCTGACGAGCTTGATGTAGAGGTCGGTGTACAGCTTGCGAAAGCCGGTGGACACGAAATCCATCACGTCCAGGTGCGTGGCTTCGATGCCGGCGGGATGGCTGTCGGCAAATGCGCGGATCGCTTCGGCCGCGCGGGTATGACCGGCGCCGGCGCTGACGCTCAGGAGAAGGATTTTTTTGTTGTGCTTTGACATCTGACTGACCGTTTCGATGAAGGTGATCCGGACGCGGGTTCGGCAGCGGCGCTCTCACGCGACTGCGTCTCGCTTCCGGCTTTCGACAAGCTTGGCGGATCTTCGGCGGCGCGGGCGGTCGGGTACTCCGAATCGATCGATCGCCGGCATCGTCTGCGGAATCATACTGCGTCCGGACGATGCGGCCCGGATCTGCCGCCGCCGCGCTGTCAGTCAGGATCGCATGGCGCGCGGTCGGCGGGAGGCGCCGACCGCGCGTGGCGGCTAGGGGCGCCGCCGCTTCATGCCCCACTCGCGCGCGCGAATGGGGTGCCGTATTTCAGCGCGAACGGGTGCTCGCGCGCAGGTCATGTCGTTTCATGTCGGCAAAAGCCGAGTGTCAGCGGGCCTTCTCCGCGTCTTCGCCGAACCTGGCAGTCGCCACGGCCCGCGTCCGCATCCGCTTTGCGCGGACGATCGGGTTCCATCGCGACGTCAGGCTCATCGCGTCGCGCAGGCGTTCGAACGCGACATCCTCCTTCGGCCCGAAACGGCTGACCGCCGGCCACGCGAGCACGTCGTCGAGCCACGTCTGCCATGTGTCGCCATGAAAACGACGGCCGATTTCGCGCACCGCGTCCGGCGCGGCGATCACGATGCCCGTCAGCAGGTAGTACGCCCAGAAGCTGCCCGCGCCGGCGAGTCGGTCGAGCCGGCACACGGACAGCGCGGCAAGCAACCCGTCCACCGATGCGAGATCGGCGCGATTCGTACGGATCGCCCGCGCGACGAGGTTGTGCTGACCACCATACGCGGCAACGGAGATCCCGTTGCCTGCGGCAAGCGCGGCCGAGAACATCGCGAGCGCGGCCATCTCGTCGATGCGTGATGCGTCGTCGCGCGGGCCGCACACGCGCAGCACGATCGCGTCGATGATGGCACCGTGACGGGCCGACGTTTCCGCACTCGCCGCCGCGATGACAGCCAGCTTTTCTCTCAGGTTCTTCGCAGGCGGCGCCTCGCCATGCTCTTCTCCTTCATGTGCGGTACGTTCGCCTGCGTCTTCGCCGTTGCATTCGACACCGCCGGCAATCCGCGCGAGCGCGGCCCAGCCGACATCGGGATCGTCGAATGCGCACGCATCGATCACGCCGTGCGCCGCATCGAACACGGCGCGCGAGCCGGGGCAACAGCGTTCGGCTTCGGCAAGCTGCTGCGCGGAAGGCACATGCGCGCACGCGCCGAGCACGTCGGTCGGGTCGCAAGCGCAGCCGCCGCCATCCGTTGCGATCCACGGCGCAAGCCCGTGAAGAACGGCCGCTGCGTCACGAGACAGGCTCTCGCCTGCCCGCATGCGTATCGCGTATGACGCGACGACTGCCGTGTCGCCCGCCGCCGGTGCGCAAGCGGCGGCGTCGAGATGTTCGATCAGGTACTGCAGCCACGCGGCCGTGCGCAGCCGGTCAGGCGTCGCGCCGCGGGCATCACCATACTTCGCTGGGTCGGTGAGCATGGGTCGTCCGGGAGTGTTCTGGCCAATTGGAATAATGTCGTTTCAGTCCGCGCGGTACACCGTGCCGACCTTGCAGGTCCGCCCGCATCGGATCGCGATGCGGGCGGCCAATCGGCCGTCGCGCCGATACGCGCGACGGCTCGAATGCATCGAAGCTGCGGAAACCCGCCGCGCATGCCGCACGGCCCTCGCGCACGGCGGACGCCCCGCTTCGATCCGCGACGCTTACTGCACGTGGAACTTCGGCGACGTCGTGACCGTGCCGGACACCGTGCAATTCGGCGTCAATGCAGCGTTATTGAACGTCAGCGACGAGTTCGGATCGTTCCATGCCGTTACCACCTTGCTCGGGCCGCACGCGCCGAGCAGCGCGACGTTCACCTGCACGTTGTTGATCGACAGCTGCGTCGTGCTGTCGGCCTGGCCCGTCCACGGCGACGTGCTGCTCGCGCTGCCGCTGATCAGTCCGCACGTGGCGCCTCCGGCGAACTGCGTCGACGTGATGTGAACGATGCCGGTCGACGTGATCGTCCCGTTGAACGTCGCGGTACAGTTTGCGCTGATCGATCCCTTGCTCAGCGTCGTGAGCCCCGATACGGAGAACGGCTCGCCATTCGGGTTCATCGGCTGCCCGTCAGCGCGCGAAACGGTGACTGCGAAAGCAGGCGCGGCCGAAACCGCGGTGAATGCCACTGCAGCAACAAGCGATACGATTTTGCGAATGCTCATTTGAACTGCCCCCTCTCTTCACAAATGGCGGCACGCCGCCAGGAACGCAACCGTCCGGCCGAAAGAGCCCGGCCAGCCGGTCGCAGGAAGCCGCCGGCACGCGTCATGCGCGCCGGTCGGCTCAGAACTTGTAGGAAATCCCGACGAACGTGATCAGCGGATCGGCCTTCAGCCGCGTGCGCGTGGTCGCGAGCGTCGAACCGTCGGCCGCCTTGATCACGAGCGACGAGTACGTCTTCAGCGGCATGTACGTCAGCGTCGCGGTGAGCCCCCAGTGCTTGTCGATCGCATAGCTCGCGCCGATGTTGTAGACCGGCGTGAACGACGACGACGCCTTGCCCTCCACCGACGTCGGCCCCGGCTTGCCGGCGCCGGCCGCGAGCACGCTGCCGAGGTTTTCGTTGATGTCCTTCGCGAAGTTGCCGTTCAGCTCGATGTTGCTGAACCAGCTGTAGGCCACGCCGATCCCGACGAACGGGCGGAACTTCGCCGTCGGCGCATTGAAGTAGTACTGCAGAATGATCGTGGGGCTCCACTGCCGCGCGTTCTTCACCGCCGGCTGATTCGACGTCTTGTCCATGTCGACCGAACCGAGCGAGCCGGCCGGACCCGGCGGCCGGATCACGCCGTGCCCGGTCAGCGTGAACTCGGGCGGCACGCCGAGCACCGACGTCACCGCGATGTGGTCGGTGAAGAAGTGCGTAAGCGTGAGGCCGACCGTATCGGCGTTGTTGACCGTCAGGCTAGTGCCCGGCGACGTGAACGACCCGGGCAGGCGCAGCGGCCCGTTGATCGGCATGTTCGCGAGATTCGTCGTCAGGCCGTTGGTCGAATCCTGCGGCATGATGTGCAGCCAGCCCAGCGTCGCGACGTTGTCGCCCGCCTGCTGGGCCGATGCGAGTGTCGACACGCCTGCGACGACACCCGCGACAATCAGCTTCTTCATGAAGTCTCCCTCTCATTCTGTCCGGGCGCCGCGCATCCGCGCGCGACGCCGCCGTGTCTCCGTCCGGGTGTGGTCACTGCACGAACGCGCCGACCGTGAAGTACGGATTGCTCGTATCGGCCATGTCGAGGAACCCGAATACGCCGCCGGTGAACACGAACTTGCCGGTCGCCGGCCCCGACGCAGCATCCGCATGCACGGTCGTCACGACGCCCGGCACCTTCTGCGTGAAGTCGAGGTTCAGTGCGCGCGTGAGCGCGGCCTGCGACGCGTTGAACGGATCGAGCAGCGTGGCCTGCGCGCCGACGAGCGCGGTCGCGCGGTAGTTGAACGCGCTGTCGACGCCCGTGTACTCGCCGTTCTGCGAGCCGAGCGCAATCGCCGTCTGCGGGCTCAGGAACGAGATGCCCGATTCGTCGTCCGCGCTCGGCGGCCCCTGCGTGAGGTCCGCGTTCGCGGCGCCGGTGCGGATGAAGACCGGCACGAGCTGGTTGCGCAGCTTGCCGACGATCAGGATCCCCTTGCCGGCCTTCGCCGGATCGAGCGCGGCGAGCGTCGGCGGAATCTGCGGCTGGTAGTTGAGCGACTGGAACGCCGGCGCATCCGGACGCAGCGTGAACGGCTGGTTCACGGTCGTGCTCGACGCAAGCGGCTGCCCGCCGTTCTTCTTGCCGAAGTTGTCGGTCTCGACGTAGCTGCCGTCCGCGTTGATCGTCACCTTCTGATCGAGCGCCACCGGCTGGAAGTTCTGCGACGGCACCTGGTGATAACCGAGCTGGTTGTAGGTGCCGGCGATCTTCGTCAGGTCGGTCTCCAGCGACGAGAAGCTGATGAACGGGTAATACGGGAACGTCGTCTTCGGAATCCTGCCGACGCCGATCACGCCGTCGAACTGGATCGTCGCGCCGGGGATCGCGCCGCCCAGCACGCCTTCGCCGAGGAACAGCCGCGCGGGCCGGCTCGGATCGAGGCTCGCGTTCTGCATCCGGAACGTGCACTGGTTCAGCTTCACCGTCGGCAGGCCCGTTTCGTCGGCCAGCGTGCCGTCGACGACGTTGGCCGGCGCCGTATCGCGCGTCGGCTGCACGGTGCCCGCGGTAGTCGGCACCGGCGATGCGAGGTAGGTCATCCGGAACGTCATCTTCGTGGTGTCGAGCTGCACTTTCACGAGCTCGCCCGACCCGGAGCCGCCGATGAATACCGTGCTGTAGTCGATCGTCTGCGGGCACAGCCGGACCGCCGGCGCGGGCGGCGGGTCGCCGTCGCCGCCGCACGCAGCCAGCACGGGTGCGAGCGACGCCGCAACCATCCATTGCTTCAAATTCATAGGAATCCTCTTGAAATTCGATTCGCCGGCGGCGACGCATGCGCCGCCGGCGTGACTTGTTCGGTACGCAGTTACTGGACGAACGCGCCGACCGTGAAGAACGGATTGACCTGGCTGTTGTTGACGACCATTGCGTAGACGTTGCCGGCCGTCACGATCCAGCCCGTGTCGCCCTTCTTGAAGATCGCGACATTGCCGCTTGCGCCCTTCGCGTTGAAATCGCTGTTGGCCGTGACCTTGATCTTGCCGGGCGTTGCCTGCGTGTAGTCGAGCGCGAACTGCGAGGTCACCGAAGACGTCTGCGGATCGATGAATGCCGCGGTGCCGCCCTGGAACAACGTCGACGTGTAGTTCGCGGAGATCGTCGACACGGCAGTGCCGTCGTTGCAGCTACCCGCTTCCGCCATGAAAAAGCCGTTGGCAAAGGTGCCTGGCAGATCCGGGTGCGGCACCTGGTTATCGAAGCTCGGGCCGGACTGCGCGATGGTGTTCCCCACACCGGTAGATGTCACGACACCGCATGCGGATGCGCTCGTCGCGCCGATGTAACCGCCCTTCAGCGAGTTCGCGGCAATCGCTGTGGACGACGAGAGCATCGAGATCCCGACTTCGGCATCGGCGACCGAGGCGAGCGGATTGGTCGTATCCACATGGGTATAGCCGACGCGAATCACAATCGGCACCCGTACGCCGTTCAGCTTGCCGACGATCATGATGCCCTTCGCCTGACTCGGCGTCACGATCACGAGGCCCGGCGCCTGCCCGGCGACCGGATACGCAACCGTACCGAACGGGTTCGCCACCGCATTGCTCACGAACACGTTGTCCGCCGACCCGTCCGCGTTCTTGCGCAGCGTCCACGGCGACCCGGTCGTCTGGCACGAGTAGTCGCTGCCCTGCGTGATCGTGCACGAACCGTCCGCATTGAACGTCTGGTTCCAGTTGACGACGTCCGGCTCCCAGCCGACAGCCCCGTTCGCATCCTGGGCGGTACCGCCGACCGGCGACAAATGGATACCGACTTCGTTGTAGTTGCCCGCGACCTTCGTGAAGTCGGTTTCCGTTTCGACAAAGCCGATGAACGGATAGAAATCGAATGTGCGCGACGGCACCACGCCAAGGACAAAACCCGGAATCGGCTCGATGCCCTGGAACGCGATCGTCGCCCCCGGAATTCCGCCGCCAACCACGCCATTGCCGACGAACAGCATCGGCGGATCGGTACGCTTGATCGTCACCGAATACGCGCCGTCGCTGGTCGCGCCGCTGTCGAGCACGAACGCGCAGCGGTTCTGCTCGGCGGTCGGAAGGTTGGTCGGATGATGGAATGCGCCGCTGATCGTCAGGCCCGCGCGCGTGTTGTTGACCTGCCCCGCCGACGTCGGTACCGACGATTCGATGAACTGCATCTGATACGTGAGCTTCGTCGTGTCGAACTTCACCTTCACGTATTCGCCGCTGCCGGCGCCACCCGTGTAGGTCGTCGTGTAATCGAGCGAATCGGGACACAGCTTCGTCACGACGGGCGGTTGCGTGATCGCGCCGCTCGGCCCGCATGCGCTGCCCGAGCACTGCGGCACGTTGATCGGCCCCGGATCGTCGCCGCCGCCGCAACCGGCGACGAACGGCAGCGCCAGCACCGCGCACGACAGGATCACCTTCCGCCATTCAGGAATGCAAATCATCAACCCCTCCTTTACAGGTACGACAAGTCTCGTCCGGACGGGCTGCATGGCTCGCCGGTTGGTATCGCGCCGCCGCACGAGCGCGCGGCGCATGATGGTGTTCGCAATGCAACCGCCCTGCAGCTCATGCAAATGCGATGAAAGCCGCGGCGGCAGACAAGCGCGCTCCCGCGGCGCCGTCATGCGGCACGGCGCCGTCGGAACGATCGAAACGGAAAGTGGTGCGCCGCTACACGGCGATGCGCCAACGCAGGCCGACGACGTATGTCGCGCCTGCATTCAGCGAAAAACTGGGAAACGGCAGTCCGGTTGGCCCCGTGGATACGCGTCGCATGAATTCGTCTCCGTACGTACGCTTGATTCGTTATCGTGATGCGTCGTTTGACGAGACTATGATCGGACCATTCAAACAAGTAAATGGATGCAGAGTTCCAAACGAACGGAACCACGCGATCCTAGTGTTTTCACGTCGTTTGACAGTTTTTCAAACAGCCTTCATTTTATTTGCTCAGACAAATAGATGGGCCGCGCGACGGGCTTGCGCGGCAGGCCGCTTTCCGCGCCGGGCGGGCGAGCCGGCCCGCAGGCGGCCCCGCGAACGCGGCGCGCCACCTTTTACACGTCGATGATCGCGAGCGTACCGTGGCTGCCGGGCAGCACCGCGTGGCGCGTGCCGGCGAGCGCGAGATACATCTGCCCGGCCTCGACCACGACCGTTTCCGCGCCGACTTCGAGCATCAGCTGGCCGTCGAGCACCAGCAGCCCTTCGTTGTAGTCGTGCACTTCCGCTTCGTACGGCTGCGCATCCATGCGCAACACCTTGATCCTGGCCGGCCCGACCTCGCCGACGATCGTGGATTTCCACGCGGCGGCCTGCGCGGCCGCAACGGATTTGAAATCGATCAAAGACATTCGCCCCGCTCCGTGAACCGTGAAAGGAACGCATTATCGCGAGCGCCGGGCATGCCGTCCCGGTACGGCGCAGAGGCGTTCGGGCAGCACAGTCGGCGGGCCGGCCGCCGCGCGGCCGCGAGAAAACGCGATCGCCGTCCGGTTCGCAGGAAACAGTCCAAATTGTTCGAGCAACTCAAACAAAGCACCACTCTATTGAGAAAAACTCGGCCATTTCAAGCAAATCCGGCACCGACAACGCAAGACCTTTCCACCGAAATGCATTTCCATCTACCGATTGCTAATATGGCGGTCCCGCGATCCCGCACCACAACGCCGTTCGACATGACGCCCGTTCGCCATGCCGTCCCCGATCCCGGCCGCTTCGCAGCGGCGGCGACTCCGGGCACGTGCGGCGCACACCGTCGCGCCGGCCGGCCGTGCCATCCGTGAGCATGCAACCGATCCTTTCCGTCTCCGACCTCTCCAAGACTTACGCGTCCGGCTTCCAGGCGCTGAAGCACGTGACCCTCGACATCCGCCCCGGCGAGATCTTCGCGCTGCTCGGGCCGAACGGCGCCGGCAAGACGACGCTGATCGGCTCGATCTGCGGCATCGTCACGCCGACCGAAGGCCGCGTGACGGTCGGCGGCCACGACATCCGCGATCAATACCGCGCGGCCCGCGAAATGATCGGCCTCGTGCCGCAGGAGCTGACCACCGACGCGTTCGAAACCGTGTGGGCGACCGTGTCGTTCAGCCGCGGCCTGTTCGGCAAGGCACCCGATCCCGCGCACATCGAGAAGACGCTGAAGGCGCTGTCGCTGTGGGACAAGCGCGACAGCAAGCTGATGACGCTGTCGGGCGGGATGAAGCGCCGCGTGATGATCGCGAAGGCGCTGTCGCACGAGCCGCGCATCCTGTTCCTCGACGAGCCGACCGCCGGCGTCGACGTCGAGCTGCGCCGCGACATGTGGAAGCTCGTCGATTCGCTGCGCGAAAGCGGCGTGACGATCCTGCTGACCACGCACTACATCGAGGAAGCCGAGGAAATGGCCGACCGGATCGGCATCATCCTCGGCGGCGAGCTCGTGCTCGTCGAGGAAAAGCACGAGCTGATGCGCAAGCTCGGCAAGAAGCAGCTGACCGTGCAGCTCGAGCAGCCGCTCGCGGACGTGCCGCCCGCGCTCGCGCCGTTCGGGCTCGAACGAGCGGACGACGGCGCCGCGCTCGTCTACACGTATGACTCGCAGCGCGACGACGCGAGCATCGCGACGCTGATCAACGCGCTCGGCTCGGCCGGCATCGGCTTTCGCGACCTGCACACGACGCAGAGCTCGCTCGAGGATATTTTCGTCAGCCTGATCGACAACCGCCGCAACGGCGCACAAGGAGCCTGACGCGCATGAATCTTCAAGGAATCCGCGCGATCTACCGCGCAGAAATGGCCCGCACGCGCCGCACCCTGATGCAGAGCATCATCGCGCCGGTGATCTCGACGTCGCTGTATTTCGTCGTGTTCGGCTCCGCGATCGGCTCGCGCATCAGCGACGTGAACGGCATCGGCTACGGGTCGTTCATCGTGCCGGGCCTCGTGATGCTGTCGCTGCTGTCGCAAAGCATCTCGAACGCGTCGTTCGGCATCTACTTCCCGCGCTTCACGGGCACGATCTACGAGATCCTGTCCGCGCCCGTGTCGTACTGGGAGATCGTGATCGCCTACGTGGGCGCGGCCGCGTCGAAGTCGATACTGCTCGGCGTCATCATCCTCGCGACGGCCGGCCTGTTCGTGCCGCTGCATATCCTGCATCCGTTCTGGATGGTGCTGTTCCTCGTGCTGACGGCGGTCACGTTCAGCCTGTTCGGCTTCGTGATCGGCATCTGGGCCGACAGCTTCGAGAAGCTGCAGCTCGTGCCGCTCCTGATCATCACGCCGCTCACCTTCCTCGGCGGCAGCTTCTATTCGGTCGACATGCTGCCGCCCGCGTGGCGCGTCATCACGCTGTTCAACCCGATCGTGTATCTGGTCAGCGGCTTCCGCTGGTCGTTCTACGGGCTCGCGGACGTGCACGTGTGGATCAGCCTCGCCGCGACCGGGCTGTTCCTCGTGATCCTGCTCGCGATCGTCGCGTGGATGTTCCGCACCGGATACAAGCTGAAGAACTGACGCCAACCGACTCATCCCACGCCGCCCGCCGATGACGCATTTGGGCAAGCAGGCGGCGCTTTTCCTCTGATGCGGCATTTTGTGGTCGCGTCTACTGAATACCGAAGCATCGGGGCCTTGGAGCATGCGCTGCGAGGCCCTGTTTCATTTCAGAGGACGCCAATGCCCGCCGCCACCGCTCCCGCCTCCGCCGCCGCCCGGCTCGAACGCCTGCCGTTCTCCGGCTATCACAAGCGGATCTTCTTCATCATCGCGATCGCGTTCTTCTTCGACTCGGTCGATCTCGGCACGATGACGTTCGTGCTCGGCTCGATCCGCAAGGAGTTCGGGCTGTCGACCGCGGCCGCCGGCCTCGTTGCGAGCGCAAGCTTCTTCGGGATGGTGCTCGGCGCGGCCGTCGCCGGCCTGCTCGCCGACCGCTTCGGCCGCCGGCCGGTGTTCCAGTGGAGCATGGTGCTGTGGGGCGCCGCGTCGTACCTGTGCTCGACCGCACAGAGCGTCGACGCGCTGATCGTCTACCGCGTGCTGCTCGGGATCGGGATGGGGATGGAATTCCCGGTCGCGCAGACGCTGCTGTCCGAATTCGTGCCGACCGAGAAGCGCGGCCGCCTGATCGCGCTGATGGACGGCTTCTGGCCGCTCGGCTTCATCACGGCCGGCGTCGTCGCGTACTTCGTGCTGCCGCAGTTCGGCTGGCGCACGGTGTTCGCGCTGCTCGCGATTCCCGCGGTGTTCGTGCTCGTCGTGCGCCGCATCGTGCCCGAATCGCCGCGCTGGCTCGAACATGCGGGCCGGCACGCGGAAGCCGACGCGGTGATGCACGCGATCGAGGCGAAGGTGATGCGCTCGGCTGGCGTCGCGACGCTGCCGCCGCCGTCGCGGCTCGCCGAACCGGTGGCCGCGCGCGGTCGCGGCGCGCTGCGCGAGATCTGGAGCGGCGTGTACCGCCGCCGCACGGTGATGGTGTGGCTGCTGTGGTTCTTCGCGCTGCTCGGCTTCTACGGCCTCACGTCGTGGCTCGGCGCGCTGCTGCAGCAGGCCGGCTTCGAAGTCACGAAATCGGTGTTCTACACGGTGCTGATCTCGCTCGGCGGCGTGCCGGGCTTCCTGTGCGCCGCGTGGCTCGTTGAACGCTGGGGGCGCAAGCCGACCTGCATCGCGTCGCTGATCGGCGGTGGCGCGATGGCATACGCATACGGCCAGAGCGCGCTGTACGGCGGCAGCATGGCGCTGCTGATCGGTACGGGCCTCGCGATGCAGTTCTTCCTGTTCGGGATGTGGGCCGCGCTGTACACATACACGCCCGAACTGTACGGCACCGGCGCGCGCGCGACGGGCTCGGGCTTCGCGTCGGCGATCGGGCGCGTCGGCTCGCTGATCGGGCCTTACGTGGTGGGCGTCGTGCTGCCCGTGTTCGGCCAGGGCGGCGTGTTCACGCTCGGCGCGCTGTCGTTCATCGCGGCCGCGGTCGCCGTGTGGACGCTCGGGATCGAGACGAAGGGCCTCGCGCTGGAGCAGTTGGCGGCGGGCGACGAAGCCGGCGGCGGCGGCCGGTATCCGGCGGCGGCCGCTGACGAAGTGTCCTGATCCGCGGATCGGATGGCGGTTTTCCTTCAGGCCGGGAAGGCGTTCGGCGCCGACAACGAAGCAACGGACGACCCGCTGCCGGCGATCGTCGATTCGATCGAGCGCTCGGACTACCTGCCGTCGCTCGCGCACCTGGCGAGCGCGCTGCGCCGCATCCAGTCGCTCGACCTCGACATCATCCTGCCGATGCACGGGCCGGCCATCACGCACGACATCCCGCGCGTGCTGGCCGGTGCGATCGCGTATTGCGACGCGGCCGCCGCGTAACGCACGCAGGCGGCGATGCAAGCGTTGCTATGACGGATGCCGGTCAGGCGCCGGTGACGACGAACTCTTCGGCCGCCTTGCGCTGGACCGCGGCCATCACCGCCAGTTCACGCTTGCTGCGCGCGTCGGAGGACACGACGCCCGTCGCGTGCTTCGCCTTCGCGCCCAGCGGGAAAAACACGAACGACGCGCCGTCCGGGGCCGCCGGTTCGGCACGCAAGCGTTTGTTCAGGATTTTCAGGTATTTCTTCTTCGAGACTTCTTTAGCAGCCATGGCACCCTCCGCGTAAACGTGGTGAGGATCAGCATACCAGTTTTGACGGGGCGCTCCGCGGCAGCGCCCGCCGGTTCGCCCGTCATCGAAAATTCTTCGTGCACGATGTCGATTCGCGCCATTCTCGCGCGTCGTATTGTCGTAACCGATCGTTTTGTTTTGCCGTCGGCACGACCAGCGGCAACCCCCGATTCCCGTTCAAGGAGATACGACAATGCGCGTCATGGTAATCGTCAAGGCGACCGCCGATTCCGAGTCCTACCGGATGCCCGACACCGAAATGCTGGCCGCGATGGGCCGCTTCAACGAAGAACTGGTGAAAGCCGGCATCCTGCTCGCCGCCGACGGGTTGCACCCGAGCAGCCGCGGCAAGCGCGTGCACTTTTCCGGCAAGAACCGCACCGTCATCGACGGCCCGTTCGCCGAAACGAAGGAACTCGTCGCGGGCTACTGGCTGTGGCAGGTCAAATCGATGGAAGAAGCCGTCGAATGGGTCAAGCGCTGCCCGAATCCGATGCCCGGCGACTCCGACATCGAGATCCGCCCGCTGTTCGAACTCGAGGAATTCGGCGACGAATTCACGCCGGAGCTGCAACAGCAGGAAGCGCGCATACGCGCGGAAATCGACGCCCGGCAGAAATCCTGACCGGCGGGCGGGCGCGAATCTCGCGCGCGCCCTGGATCGCGCCGAGGCGCGGCGTCGCGCCATCTCTCGCCCGAATGAACCGGTTGACGACACCCCATCTAGTAACGTATCGTTTTGACACGTTACTAGATGGGGTCCGTTCGCCATGCATTCCCGTTTCGACCGTTTCCGCACCACCGCGCTCGGCACCCAGCTCGAAGCGCTGATCGCACAGCCCGAGCGCTATCCGGAATTCGCGGCGCTGTCGCGCGTCGGCGTCGCCGCGATCGGCGCGATCCAGCACGAGATCGCGCGCAACTTCCCCGAAATCGAAGCCGACACGACAGCCCGCCAGTTCTGCGGTGCGATGGTCGCGGAAGTCATGCGCCGCCACGGCCACGACGTCGTGCAGGCGCGCGGGCGGCTCGGCGGCACGCTGTTCAGCTATGGCGCAGTGTTCAGCGCATATCCGCAAACGCTGCCGTTCGCCGACGTCGTCGCCGAGTTGGCCCGCATGCCCGACCGGCTCGCCGCGTATGCCGCGCACGTGCCGGCCGCGCTGTGGACGCGCCGCCCGGCCGGCACGGGATTCTCGCTGGTCGAGCATGCGTGCCACCTGCGCGACCTCGACGCGGTGTTCGCCGAACGCATCGACGCGGTGCGCACGGTCGAACTGCCGGTGATCGCGTCGGTCGACGGCACCGCGCTCGCCGCGCAGCGCGACTATCTCGCGCAGCCGATCGACCGCGCCGTCGCCGCATTCCGCACCGGCCGCGCCGCGCTGTGCGCAACGGCCGCCGCGCTGGAACCCGCGCAGCTCGCGCGCCGCGGGCTGCGCGACGGCATCCGCCGCATGTCGCTCGACGAACTCGTGCGCGAACTGCTCGACCACGACCGCACGCACGTGCTCGAACTCGACGAGCTGCTCGCCGAACTCGAGTTGCCGCCCCTTCCTTCCGCGCCCGCCCGATGATCCTGCCTGCGCCCGTCGTCTTCATCCACGGGTTCATCGGCACGTTCGACGTGCAGGCTCGCACGTGCCGGACCGGGCGCTCGCGCGCCGCGCCGGCTTCGACACGATCGAACGCTGCGGGCACCTGAAGCCGGCCGAGCGGCCCGACGCGTTTCGCGAGGCAATCGCGCGCATCGTGTGTGTGCGGCCCGCCTGACAAACCCGTAGGATTCGCCGAAATATGGTTGAAAGGTGCGGTTGCTAGAGTCGTCCGAACAGGGTTTTCCCGGTGCCCCGGCGCCGGACAGGGTCGACACATGCAAGGATCGATGCACCTGGCACGCGCCTTCTGGCTGCTTCTGCTGCTCGCCGTCACGAGCCCTGCCTTCGCATTTCATGCGCGGGTCGTCGCGATCCCGAGCGCCGCGATGAGCGAGACGCTCAGGGCGACCGTCGTGCTGCCCGACGACTACGCACACGCCAACCGCAACGGCGAACGCTACCCGGTCGTCTACCTGCTGCACGGCTCGGGCGGCGACCATACCGACTGGACGTCGAACACGCACATCGCCGCGCTGGCCGACCGCTACCGCGTGATCCTCGTGATGCCCGACGGCGGACACGAAAGCTGGTACATCGACAGCCCGTTCGATTCGGGCAGCCGCTACGAAACCTTCGTCGGCGACGAAGTCGTATCCTATGTCGATTCGCACTTCCGCACGATCGCGACGCAGCGCGCCCGCGCAATCACCGGGCTCAGCATGGGCGGCTTCGGCGCGCTGCGCATCGCACTCGACCGGCCCGACACGTTCGGCGCGGTCGGCAGCATCAGCGGCGCGGTCGATCCGCGCTGCTGCGAGGACGAGCCGGGCATCGACCACGTGTTCGGCGATCCCGGCCGCCATCCGTCGTTCTGGAACCGCAATGCGATCGTCGAAAGCGCTCGTGCGTTCGTGCGTGCTCATCTCGACGTGACGATCGATTGCGGCCGCGACGACGCGCTCGTCGGCTCCAACCGCACGCTGCACGAACGGCTCGTCGCGCTCGGCGTGCCGCACGACTATGCGGAGCGGGCCGGCGGCCATACTTGGGATTACTGGGCGAATGCAATCCGCTACCAGATGCGGTTCTTCGCGGCGTCGTTCCAGCATCGCGGCTACGCGTTCCATCCGGCCCCCCCTGCACCGGGCATGACGCGCGCGGGCTGATGCGCGCGCCGCGCGCAGTGGCGCAACGCGGTTCAACGGTATCGATTCGATGCGGTCGGATTGAACGACAGACGTGCCGAACAGCAGCCGGCAACAGAAAGAAAGTGCGCCGATCGACGCGACTAAAGCGGAAACGCCTGGATCAGATCTGACGCGCCGCGTCGGCACTCACCACGCGATCGAAGACTTCCTGCGCACGCGCCAGCTCGTCGAGCGCGCGATCGAGGCGCGACATCGCGCGTGCGTATTC
The DNA here is from genome assembly GCF_049805555.1 of Burkholderia sp. DN3021. Classification (NCBI taxonomy): domain Bacteria; kingdom Pseudomonadati; phylum Pseudomonadota; class Betaproteobacteria; order Burkholderiales; family Burkholderiaceae; genus Burkholderia; species Burkholderia sp. DN3021. Next base: position 165,994 of record NZ_JBNCAB010000001.1, read on the forward strand.
GGCCGACGAGACGTCGTCGTCGCTTTCGCCGCGTACCGCGCGAAAGGCCTGATCGACGTTGCGCGTCGCTTCGACGAAGCGTTGCGCGGCCCGGGCTTCCCTCGAACAGATATGGGTCGACATCGACACTCCTCCCTCAGGATTGCAGTGTGAAGCAAGCCGACGCTCAGTGTGCGTGGTGCGCATGTCGGCGGCGTGAACCACGATCCATCGATTGTCGACGCATCGGCCGCCGCGCAGCGCGCTTCGTGCCGATTGTCCCCCTGCGCTCGCCGATCCGCTACGGCGAGATTGCAACAAATTCTTGCGCAACCTGCTCCGCGCTTGTCGTCACGCGCGCCCGATGCGCGGATGCGCAAGGCCACCAAACGCAGCAGCCTCGCCCGGCGACAGGTCGAACAGATCGCCGGTGAGATCGCGCGGATGCTCGACCGCCGGCCGGCTGCGCAATCGCGCCGCATGCGCGGGTGCGACATACGCGGCCGCGGTTTCGATCGGCGGTACGTCGAACAGGTCGCGCGTGACGCCGCGCACGGCATCCGTCGGCGAACGGCCGCGCAAGCGCGCAACCAGCTCGACGAAGCGATCGAAATCGCCTGCGCGCGTCGCCTTGTTCACTTCCGCGAGATCGCGCGCCTTCAGCACGCACGGCTGCGCGAGCCGCACGAAATACGGCGCTTCGAGCTCGACCGACAGCGCGAGCGGATAGCTCCTGCCCGTCTGCTCCTTCGCGCGCCCGACGCAATCGACCACGGCCGCGCCCTGTGCGGCGCCAAGCGGCTTGCCGGTGCTCACGCTGCGCAGGTGATCGGGAAACACGCGCAACTGCGTGCCGACCGTCAGCGCGGTGGACGACGCGCACACGAGCGCGTAGTGCTGTTCGCGGCGACGGCCCGACGGCAGCGTCGAGCGGCTCGCGATGAACGTGTGCGGCGGAAGCGGCCGCACCTGACCGCTCGCGTCGACCCATGCATTCCACAGCAGCGCGTCCTTGCGCTCGCCCGCGCGCGGGCGCGATGCGACCGGCGAAAACAGCGCGAGCAGCGAGCCCGTGCGATGCGCGGCGACTTGCGCGCTGCTGCCGAGCGGCTGGTTGATACCCCACAGAAAACGCCCGCCCCCGAGCCGGCGCTCCCATTCCTTGCGGAGCACGACGGTCGGCAGTTCCTCGCCGGACTCGGTACCGATCTTGGTCCAGCAGAACGTGGGTGGGAGGTGTTTCAGCGTCATCAACTTTCTCGGGATACAGCCTCGCTGGTGACAGGAAGCCCATTCAACAGCCGTAACTGTATAGGTATAATGCATCGCATGGAAGCCCCGGACCAAGATTTTCCCGTTCAAGACCTGTTGCGCCGCCTGATGGCAGATACACGCTCGTCCAGCGAAATCGCGCGACTTTCCGGGGTCAGCCAGCCAACCGTGTCGCGCCTGAGGCTGTCGAACGGGCATCGGCTGCGCCGCAGCGTGCCATTCAATAAGCTATGCAGTTTCTATGGCGTCGATACCGGGCCATCGCGCCGCCGCTATAACGACCTGCTGCGCGACGCGATCGTCGACGCATGGGACGGCTCCGACGAGCACGGGCGCGCGCTGCTGGTCGTAATTCAGGGGTTGAAGGATCTGCAGGCGAAGGCCGACGACGGGTGATGTCGCGGTTCGATTTCGTTCGCTTTGCCGGGCGGCTCGAAGTGGGCCGGGAGCGAAGCCGACGCGGCACGACAGCACGCGGGTGGCGACGATCGATCTCGTCGCCGCCGGTGTCGCATCTGGATGCGGGTAGGCGAGCGCGCGGCGGCAGGCGTCAGCGCCCGTTCACGTCTGTTTCGGGTTTCGCTGGCTGCGGGAAGGCCTTGTTTGCGCTACTGGCGCGAGGGTTGCCGCGCGGACGCGGGGGGCGGTGACGAAGCCGTCGTCGCCGTAGCTCGTCAGCAGTCGCACGCCGCCCCGCATTGCGCGAGCGAATTCTCCTTGCTGCGAAACACCAGCGGCTGCTCGTCGCGCGGTGCCAGTCGCCGTGCGAATTGCACCGCCTGCTCGACCTTGCCGTGATGCGCGGACTTCGCGCACACCGGATCGGCTTCCTTCGGATCGCCTGCCAGCAGGTACGCCTGGCACCGGCAGCCGCCGTGATCCGTATGCCGCTCGTCGCACGTGCGGCACGGCTCGCGCATCCAGTCATCGCCGCGAAACGCGTTGAACGCGTCGCTGTCGTACCAGATTTCCTTCAGCGACCGATCGCGCACGTTCGGCAGCGCGAGCCCCGGCAGCGAACGCGCGGCATGGCACGGCAGCGCGGTGCCGTCAGGCGCGACGCCGAGAAACACCGAGCCCCAGCCGTTCATGCACGCTTTCGGGCGCGCTTCGAAATAGTCGGGCACGACGAACAGGATCCGGCAGCGCTCGCCGACCAGCTTGCGATAGCGGTTCACCGTATCTTCGGCTTCGCGCACCTGTTCGACGGTCGGCATGAGCTGGTCGCGGTTCAGCATCGCCCAGCCGTAGTACTGCGTGTTCGCGAGCTCCAGGTAATCGGCGCCGAGATCGAGCGCCATCTCGATGATCTGTCCCACGTGCGGCAGGTTGTAGCGATGCAGCACGCAGTTGAGCACCATCGGGTAGCCGTGCGCCTTGATCAGCCGCGCGACGTCGCGCTTCAGCTCGAACGTGCGCGTGCTGGTCAGGAAATCGTTCAGCTCGCGCGTCGAATCCTGCAGCGACAACTGGATGTGATCGAGCCCGGCTGCCTTGAGCCGCTCGATACGCGCGACGTTCAGCCCGATGCCCGACGTGATCAGGTTCGTGTAGAAGCCGAGCCCGCGCGCATGCGCGACGAGCGTCTCGAGGTCGCCGCGCTGCAGCGGCTCGCCGCCCGAGAAGCCGATCTGCGCGGCGCCGAGCGCGCGCGCATCGCTTATCACCGCGCGCCATGCATCGGTGTCGAGCTCCGCGCCGTGCGTCGCGAAGTCGACGGGGTTGTAGCAGAACGCGCAATGCAGCGGGCAGCGGTACGTGAGTTCCGCGAGCAGCCACAACGGCGCGGACGGACGGGACGTGTCGGGCGACATGTCAGTCGAGCCAGCCGCGCAGCCGCGCGTGATCGAGGAAACGGTATACGTCGGAGGCAAGGTCCGACGTGCTGAACAGGCACTCGAGTTCGCCGATGATGTCGTCGAGCTCGCGCGTGCCGTCGCAGCGCACGAGTATCTCGGCCGCGCTCGGGTTGAGCTTGACCATTCCTTCGGGATAGAGGAGCACGTAGGCATCCTGGGCCACCTCCCACTGCAGGCGGTACATGCCCCTCAGGCAGGGGCGCAGCGGCACGCCGCTGGCGGCATCGATCGCGTTCATACGGGGTAGGCCTTTTCGACGGCGTCGAGCATCGACCACAGAATGTCGAGCTTGAATTGCAGGATGCCGAGCGCGCGCTGCTGCGCATCCGGCGTCGTGAAATGCTGCAGCGTGACCGCAAGCCCGTGCTCGACGTCGCGCTGCGCGAGCGGCACGCGGCTGCGGAAGTAATGCAGCCCGTCCGGCTCGATCCACGGGTAGTGCGACGGCCAGCCCGCGAGCCGGTCGAGATGGATCTGCGGCGCGAACATCTCCGTCAGCGACGAGCACACGGCTTCCTGCCACGGCGCGCGCCGCGCGAAATTCACATACGCGTCGACCGCGAAGCGCACGCCGGGCAGCACGTGTTCGAGCGACCACAGCTCGGCGCGATCGACACCGCACGCCTCGCCGAGCCGCACCCACGCCTCGATGCCGCCTTCGTTGTCGCCCTGCCCGTCGTGATCGATCAGCCGCTGGATCCACCGGCGCCGCGTGTCGCGATCGGGGCAGTTCGACAGGATCGCCGCATCCTTCAGCGGGATGTTGATCTGGTAGTAGAAGCGGTTCGCGACCCAGCCGCGGATCTGCGCGGGCGAACACGCGCCGCTGTTGAGCCGCCGGTTGAACGGGTGATGGATGTGATAGCGCGATTCGAGCGCGCGCAGGCGCGCCTCGAATTCGGTCGCGGTCCAGGGCGTCGCGTGCAACGCCGTAGCGGGGATCGGTGCGTTCATGGTCAGACCTGGAATTGCATGCCGTCGTGCGCGACGTCGATGCCATGCGCGCGCAGGTGCGCGTGCTCGACGGAATGCGGGTCGAGAATCGGGTTCGTGTTGTTGATGTGCGTGAGCACCTTGCGCGTGCGCGCGGGCAGCATGTCGAGCCAGTCGATCATGCCGTGCCGCCCGTGTTCCGCGCACTGCGCGAGATGCCCCATGTCGGCCGCGTGCTTGCTCGACAGGCCGAGGTCGATCATCTCGGTGCCGGTCCAGAACGTGCCGTCCACCAGCACGAGATCGGCGCCGTCCATCGCCGCGCGCACGTCGTCGGAAACGGCCGCGAGCCCCGGCGCATAGAACGCGCGCCGGCCGCTCGCGACATCTTCGATCGACAGCGCGATGTTGTCGCCGGGCGCGGCCGACGCGCGCCGCGGCGAATACGGCGGCGCCTTGCTGTCGACGGGAATCGCGGTGAAGCGGATCCCGCGCGCCGCCGGCACCGCGAACGGCTCGCCGAGCGCGATCGTGTGCGCATCGACGCCGCAGTAGTGGCCGAGCAGCGGCACGAGCGGCAGCCCGGTCGACAGGTCGTCGAGCACCGGCGCGCTCGCGTAGAGCGGCAGCGGCGTCGAACGCTCGCGCAGCATCAGCAGGCCGGTCACGTGATCGATCTGCGCGTCGCACAGCACGACGGCGGCGATGCCGCTGTCGCGGATCGCGCGCGCCGGCTGCAGGTCCGGATTCGCGCGCAACTGGGAAAGAATGTCGGGCGACGCGTTGACGAGAATCCAGTCGATGCCGTCCGCGCTGACCGCGAGCGACGACTGCGTGCGCGGCAGCACATGGCCGCTTCCGCTGCGCGCGCGGCGACAGTTCGCGCAGTTGCAGTTCCACTGCGGCAGGCCGCCGCCGGCTCCCGAGCCGAGTATCTTGATCTTCATGGGCGTCAGCTCCCGAGGCCGTCCGCGCCGCGCATCGCGGCACGGACAGCGCATCGCGACGATCAGCGGTTGGCGATGTACATCGTGATTTCGAAGCCGAAGCGCAGGTCGGTGTAAGACGGGGTCGTCCACTGCATGATGTGTCTCCTGGTTGAGTTGGTGAGTCGCGTCGGTGAGTCCGACAACCGCGGCAATCCGGCGGTCGGTTCCTCTTCAGCAAGGAGCGTGCCGAAGCCGCACTTTGCCTGTGCGACGGCGGCACATGGCCGTCGCGCAGGCATCGGGATGGAATCCTTACAATTAGCCGACACGATTCGCGCGGATGCGATTCGCCGCCCCGGCGGCACGATGCGCGGGGGCGGTGACAGGTGTTGAATCGTTGAACACCGGTGTTGCAACGGGTGTTGCAACTTGACACACCGGCAGTGACGGATCGCCGGCCGCGCAACCGCGATCGCGCGGCCCGCGCGTCAGCTTTCGTCCGACGCTTGGCGCTCCGCGTCGGCCGCCGGCATCTTCCGGTAGATCGTGTTGCGCGACACGCCGAGCGCGCGCGCCGCGGCCGACACGTTGCCGCCGTGACGGGCCAGCGCGGCGGCGATCGCGGACGCGGCGACGTCCTGCAAGCGCGCGTCGGCGGGCGGGAACGCCTCCACGGCAAACGGCGCGACGGCCGGATCGTGCTGCGCGGCCGGCTCGGCCTGCGCATCGCCGCGACGCAGGTCGTCGAAGAAATCGTCCGGCAGGTGCTCGCGCCGGATTTCGCCATCGTCGTCGACCATCGCCGCCGCCGTGCGCAGCAGGTTGCCGAGCTGGCGGAAGTTGCCGGGCCACGTGCAGCGCACGAACAGCGCCATCACGTCCGGCGCGACGGAGAGCGGCGGCCGGTCGGAGCCCGCGAACGCTTCGCGTTGCAGCATCTTCTGCACGACGACCGCGAGATCGGTGCGGTCGCGCAGCGGCGGCAGGCGCACCACGAGGCCGTTCAGCCGGTAGTAGAGATCCTCGCGGAAGCGGTTCTGCGCAATCATGTCGCGCAGGTCGCGGTGCGTCGCGCAGATGATCGAGATGTCCACGGCGATCGTCTTCGTCGACCCGAGCGGGTTGACGAGGCGCTCCTGCAGCACGCGCAGCAGCCGCACCTGCAGCGGATACGGCATGTCGCCGATCTCGTCGAGGAACAGCGTGCCGCCGTTCGCCTGCAGCAGCTTGCCGATCGCCCCCTTGCGGCGCGCGCCGGTGAATGCGCCCTCCTCATAGCCGAACAGCTCGGATTCGATCAGCGTCTCCGGAATCGACGCGCAGTTGACCGCGACGAACGGCGCGTCGCGACGCGGCGAGTCGTTGTGGATCGCCTGCGCGAGCAGTTCCTTGCCGGTGCCGGTCTCGCCGGTGATCAGGATCGGAATGTCCTTGCCGATTACCTTGCGCACCTTCGCGATGACGCACGCGACCTGCGGATCGCCGGTGTCGAGATAGTTGAGCCGCGACAGGCCCGCCGACGTGCCCGCCGCCGGCGCCGGCACCGCGCTCGTGCGCGCGGCCGGCGCGCCCGCGTCGTGGACGTCCGTCGGCCGGCTGCCTTCCGCGAGCGTCGCACGCCGGAAGTGCACGCGCGCGCAAACCACCGCGCCGGTGCCGAGGTTCAGCATCAGGTGCCGGTCGGTGCTCGCGCGCATGCGGTCGATCAGCTGCGCGCTCGTGATGTCGAACAGCGACGACAGCGTGTGCGCGCGCAGCACCGCGAGCGGCATGCCGAGCTGGAACTGCGCGCTGCGATTGGCCGACAGGAAGCGGCCGTCGGCGGTGAACGCGACGATCCCCTCCATCAGCGTGCCGAGGAACTCGGGACGGCCATGGAACGACACCTGCAGCGTTTCCTGAAAGGTCGTCGTAAACAGGTGATTCTCGATCATCTGCACCGACATCTTCGCGAGCGCCATCGTGTGCTGGTGATAGCTGCGGTGGTCGCCCGTCACGTCGAGCACGCCGATCGCGTCGCCGTACGGGTCGAGGATCGGCACGCTCGAACAGGTCAGGAAGCGGTTCGCGGCCAGGAAGTGCTGGTCGCCGTGGACCACCATCGGGCACAGCTCGGCGAGCGCCGTGCCGATCGCGTTGGTGCCCTGCCGGCTCTCCGCCCAGTTCGCGCCTGGGCGCAGCGCGACCTTCTCCGCGCGCTGCAGGAAGTCGTCGTCGCCGATCGAATGCAGGATCAGGCCTTCGGCGTCGGTCAGCACGATCATGCTCTGCGTGTTGACGATCTGCTCGTGCAGCGTCTCCATCACCGGCATCGCGTGCACGCACAGCACGCGGCTCTGCTCGCGCTTCAGCACCAGCGCCGCGCTCGACAGCACGTCGTAGTCGGGGCGTGCCGATACCTGCAGGCCGAACGTCTCGGACCGCTCATGGGCTTTCTGGATCGACGGCGCGGGCCAGCCGGCGGGATGCGCGGCCCGAGTCCCGGCCGCTTGCTCTACGTCATCGCGCATTGTCTCCTCCGGGGATCCTTCCGGTCATCTGCCGGACTCTTTGCCGTCATGACAAGCAAGCATCGGGCCACGCAAGCGTCGCGGCGTGGACGGGCCGTCCGATGCCGGTCATGCGCCGCGAATTGAAAGCCGGATGCAAGGAAACGATCGGTCGAGATCGTGCCGCCGGACAGTTCGGCCTTCGTAATACCGTGATTGCCCGGCTCGCGGCTACCCGTGCGAATCCCGATCTTCGCGCCTGGCGCGGTTCTGGCTTTGTCTCAGGTCAAGCACGGCAGTCGCCCCGGCGCACACGCGGCCGCGTGACGGTTGCCCCCAATTCCGCCCGAGCCACGTCGACATGACGCCTACCCCGATTCGACTCACGCCGTTGCCCGCAATGCAGGTCTTGCCTGCCGCGCCTCGCGCGCCTGTATCACCCGACACACCTGCCGTGCCTGCCTCGTCTGCAGTGCCCGCCGCCCCCGTTCACCGGCGCCTGCACCGCGACGCACAGTCGATCGCGTTCACCGTGGCCGGCGCTGCGGACGGCCACCCCGTCGTCGTGCTGCACGGCGGGCCCGGCAGCGGCGGCCAGGCCGGCATCCTGCGCCTGTTCGACCTGACGCGCACGTGCGTCGTGCTCGTCGACCAGCGCGGCGCGGGCGCGTCGTCGCCGCGCGGCGGCACGCGTCATAACAGCACCGCGCGGCTGATCGACGATCTCGAGGCGGTACGCGCGCAGCTCGGCATCGCGCGCTGGGGCGTCGTCGGCGGATCGTGGGGCGCCGCGCTTGCGCTCGCGTATGCGGGCACGCATCCCGCACGGGTGACCGGCGTCGTGCTGCGCGGCCTGTTCCTGACGTCGCCACGCGAAGTCCGCCGCCTGTTCACGACGTCGCGCACGCGTGCCCCCCGTGAATGGCGACGCCTGTGTGCGGCGGCCGGCTGCGCACAGCCGGATCGTCTGCTGTCGTGCTGCGCGCGGCGGCTGCGCCCCGGCGCGGGCGCGGCCCCGAAGCGCGCGGTGGCGCTCGCGTGGCGCGCGTACGAAAACGCCGTCCTCGCGTCGTCGCACACGCGCCGCTCGCCCGCGCACGCGATCCGCTCGCACAAGACCGTCAGCCGGCTGATCGACAAGTACCGGATCCAGGCACATTACCTGCAACGCGATTGCTGGCTCGGCGAACGCCGCGTGCTCGCACTCGCGCGGCGGGCGGCAGACGAAGGCGTGCCGCTGTTCGCCGCGCACGGGATGCACGACCCCGTTTGCCCGGTCGACAACGTTGTCCGTCTCGCTCGTGCCGTGCCCGTGGCCGAAATCGAACGCGTGCCTGCCGGGCATCTGGCGAGCGACCCGGCATTGGCGCGCAGCGTCGCCCGCGCGGTGCACGCGATGTTCGCGGCGGCGCCGTTCACGTGACCGCACATGTCGGGCGCGGCCGGCACCGGCTCACGTCGTCATGCGACAGCAGGCGCAGCCGTGCAACACTCAATCCCACGCATAACGCACGCCGCCCCACGCGCCACGCGGCGCCCCCCGGTCCGACGAACTGTTGGTTGACAGGATTCGCGCCGTCGAACGTGTGATTCGGCCCGTTGAAGAAATTCCGGCCGAGCACGCCGAAGCTCGCGTAGCGCTTGTCGAACAGGTTCGTCACGCTCGCGAACACCTCGAAGCGCTTCGCGATCCGATACCGCATGTCGAGATCGACGAGCACGTAGCCCGCGATCCTGCCGTTCGCGTCCTGGTTGTCGTCGTCGCCGCGCGCATGCGACGGCCGCACCGTCACGGGCGCCACGCCACCTGTCATGTTTGGCAACACTTCCCGCGCGGCGGTGTACCTGAATGCAACACCTTCGTTGACACCGCCGCGCGACACGTCCGACACAGCACAGCGCGCGATACGCCCGTGCGCCGCGCCGCGCAGGCTTCTCGCCGCGATGGCATGCGACTTGCGTGAACGGCATCGCAATCGGCCCGGAACCCCACCTGTGCCGGCGCGGCGAATCGTTCGCGACGGTGCGACCACAATGACTCAGGAGACAACCATGAAGAAACTCTCGGCTTCAGCGAGCCGGCTGGCGACGATCGGCATCGCGGCGGCAGCGGCCGTCGCGCTGAACCCCGGCCTCGTCGAAGCGGCCGCGGACTACCCGGCTGTGACCTACCAGCGGCTGACCGATGCGCAACAGGATCCGGGCTGGCTGACCTACTACCGCACCTACAACGGCCGCTCGCATTCGCCGCTCAAGCAGATCGACACGTCGAATGCGAAGGCGCTCAAGCAGGTGTGGGCCTACAAGTTCCCCGCCGACCTGAAGCAGGGTTTCGAGGCAACGCCGATCGTCAACGGCAATTACCTGTTCGTGACGACGCCGAAGGACAACGTCTACGCATTCGATGCGAAGACGGGCAAGCAACTGTGGAAATACGAACCGAAGCTCGGCGCGGCATCGTTCAAGACCGCATGCTGCGACGTGGTCAACCGCGGCGTCGCGCTGTACGGCAAGAACGTCTATATCGCGATGCTGAACGGAGAAGTCGCGGCGCTCGACGCGCAGACCGGCAATCTCGTCTGGAAGAAGCAGATGTTCGAGCCGGGCCTCGGCTACGCGTTCTCGCTCGCGCCGCTCGCGCTCGACGGCGCGATCGTCGTCGGCACGTCCGGCGGCGAATACGGCATTCGCGGCTACATCGCCGCGCTGAATCCGGACGACGGTTCGGAGGTCTGGAAACGCTACACGATCCCCGGTTCCGGCGAGAAAGGCTCGGAGACCTGGCCCGACGGCATGCAGAGCCACGGCGGCGGCGCAGCCTGGCTGACCGGCACCTACGACGCGGCATCCCGCACGCTGTACTGGGGCGTCGGCAACCCCGGCCCGTGGCTCGCGGCGCTGCGCCCCGGCGACAACCTGTATTCCGACTCGCTGCTCGCGCTCGACGCGAAGAACGGCAACCTGAAGTGGCACTACCAGTACACGAGCAACGACACGTGGGACTACGACGGCGTAAATGCGGCCGTCCTCGCGGACATCCGGTACAAAGGCAAGGACTACGACGCGATCATCCACGCGGACCGCAACGGCTTCTTCCACGCGATCGATCGCACGACCGGCAAGCTGATCTATGCGACGCCGTTCGTGAAGGCGACCTCGGTTACCGGCTACACGGCCGACGGCAAGCCGATCCAGGACGAATCGAAGTTCCCGAAGGCCGGCACGACGATCGAAACGTGCCCGAGCTTCCTCGGCGGCAAGAACTGGTGGTCGATCTCGTACGACCAGGATCGCAACATCGCGGTCGTGCCTGCGCTGCACGCGTGCATGAGCCTGACCGGCAAGTCGGTCAGCTACCAGGAAGGCCTGCCGTATCTCGGCGAAGGCTTCGAGATCAAGCCCGAACCGGGCAGCGAAGGCTACGGCGAACTGACGGCTATCGACGTGAACACCGGCAAGAAGCTGTGGAGCCACTGGTCGAAGAAGCCGTGGAACGGCGGCGTCGCGACCACCGCGAGCGGCCTCGCGTTCAGCGGCTCGCTCGACGGCCACCTGTACGCGTTCGACACGGCAACCGGCAAGGTGCTGTGGGAAAGCCCGCAACTCGCGAGCGGCATCATTTCGCAGCCCTCGGTGTATGAGGTCGACGGCAAGGAGTACGTCGCCGTGCTCGCCGGCTACGGCGGCGCGAACCCGATCTGGGGCGGCCCGATGGCCGACATCGCGAAGGACGTTCCGCGCGGCGGCACGCTCTACGTGTTCGCACTCGACTGATCAGGCGCAAGCCCCGGTCGCGCCCGCATGCGCCCGATGCGGGCGCGACGCCCCAACCGCTTCAACCGGAAACACGATCATGAATACTCGCCTCACTCCCGTTACCGTCGCCAGTCTGCTCGCCGTGGGCGTGGCGCTGACACCGGCAGCCGCGTCGGCCGGCGTGCGCATCTGCACGCTGCCCGGCAGCCCGACCACGGCGCTCGACCAATCCGTTGCGCGCGAAGTGTTCCGCACCGCAGGCATCGCCGCATCGTTCAACAAGCGCGGCGTCGACGACGACGGCGGCGACGACGGCATCTCCGCCAGCGAGCTGAAGAAATCGCTCGAACGCGACTGCGACGTGATCGCCGGCTTCCCGCGCTCGGAGATCGCCGACGGGTCGGGATCCAGAATGACGTTCTCGCAGGGCTATCTGCGCTCCGGCTATGTCAGCGTGTCGCTGCGCGACGCGCGAGCATCGTCCGGCGCCAAGGAAACGATCGCGGCCACGTATGGCAGTCCTTCGCAGTTGATCGCCGCGCAGCAGGCCAACGCCCGCTTCGATCTGGAAAACACCAGCGAGCAGACGATCGGCGCGCTCGCCGCCGGCCGCGCGCAGCGCGCCATCGTCTGGTATCCGAGCGTCGTCGCGTACAAGCGCGCGCACCCGCAACAGCAGTTCCGGGTCGCGGCCACGTCGTCGCCGTACTCGGACTGGCAACTGTCTTTCGCATTCGGGCCGGGCAAGGAAGACCTCCGGAAGCGCATCGACGCGGCCTTGTCGCGAATGAGCGGCAACGGCCTTCTCGCGGCGCTCACACGCGGCTGGGCACTTCCGGAAACGGTCGCGCAAGCGACGGGTACGCATGCGCCCGGCCGATTTCTCGACGGGTCGGTCGCATCCGTGCAGCCGCTAAAGAGCGGCTTCATCAAGGTTTCGACCAACGAAGGCAGCGACGTACCGCCGTTCGACCAGGCGCAGGTGCAGCACGGCAAGAAGATCTACACCGATGCATGTGCGAAATGCCACGGCGACCAGCTCGAAGGCAATACCGCCCCCGCACTGAGCGGGGAATCCTTTGCCCCCGAAGGCAAGTCGCACATCACGGTCGGCGGCATCTACCAGTACATGTCGAGCAACATGCCGGCCGATCGCCCCGGCAAGATGACCGAACAGGAATACTCGGACCTGATGGCGTTCCTGCTCTACTCGAACGGCTACGACGCGTCGAAAACAAAACTGACCGCCGATGCCGCCAACGCGTCGAAGGCGCCGCTCATCGCCGGGCCGCGCAAGTAACGCTCCCGTCCCCTTCGTTTCGGTTCACCCGCCGCGCCGGGAAGCATTCCCGGCGCGCGGGGCAGATTTTATCTTTTCATTTCATTCAGGAAAACGACATGATCTCCCGCAATCGCAGAACTTTCATGATTCAGACGGCCGGCCTGTGTGCCGCGCTCGCGGCCGGAACCCGCGCATTTGCGGCCGCGCCGCCCGTCGACGAAAACGACGCCGCCGCAAAGACGCTCGGCTACCGCGCGAAAGCGACGACCGTCGACGCGGGCAAGTTCCCGAAGTATCAGGCAGGCCAGACGTGCGCGAACTGCCGCTTCTACAAGGCCGCTGCCGGCGAATCTTCCGGCACGTGCCCGATGTTCGCGGGCAAGGCGGTTGCCGCCGAAGGCTGGTGCAACGTTTATGCAAAGCTTGCTTGATCCCGGGCACGCGCGCGGGCACGACAAGGACACTGGCTACTTCACGATCATGGGCCGGATCGACGACGTGCTGAACGTGTCGGGCCACCGGCTCGGCACGATGGAGATCGAGTCGGCGCTGGTGTCGCACGAGCTCGTTGCCGAGGCGGACGTGGTCGGCCGGCCGGACGACACGACGGGCGAGGCAGTGGTCGCGTTCGTGGTGCTGAAGCGTTCGCGTCCGGAGGGCGAGGAAGCGGCGGCGCTCGCGAAGACGCTGCGCGACTGGGTCGGCAAGCAGATCGGGCCGATCGCGAAGCCGAAGGACATCCGCTTCGGCGACAACCTGCCGAAGACGCGCTCGGGCAAGATCATGCGCCGCCTGCTGCGCTCGCTCGCGAAGGGCGAGGCGATCGCGCAGGACACGTCCACGCTCGAGAATCCGGCCATCCTCGAACAGTTGAGCCGTTCGATGTAACACCGCTCGTTCGCGCGGGCGCTTCGCTTCGTCGCGGCGCCGGAGCGCGGTCGCATGCGCGCGCCCCACGCCGGGCACGCGGCCGCATTCCGGTCCGCACGACGCACCGCCGTGGGTTCCCCGACAGCATGGCATGCAGGCGGCATGCATCGCATCCGTCATCGCAGAATTACTTAGTCATACGAATTACAAAACTTGACAAAAACGGAGACAGACGATGAAGAGCAGGACATGGACGATTTGCGCGGCGCTGCTCGGCGCGGCGGCGAGCACGAACGGCTTCGCGCAGAGCAGCATCACGCTGTACGGCGACCTCGACGCGGCGTTGCTTTACACGAGCCGGTCGCTCGACTCGGCAACCGGCGCCAACGCCGGCCGCCAGTTCGCGCTGACCGATACGGGCATGACGCCGACCAACTTCGGCATGACGGGAACCGAGGATCTCGGCGGCGGACTGCACGCGAAGTTCAAGCTGGAGAGCGGCTTCAACATCACGGACGGCGCGTTCGGCCATTCGAACGGCAACTTCTTCGGCCGCCAGGCGTGGGTCGGGCTCGACGGCGGCTTCGGCGAGACGAAGATCGGCCTGCAGTTCTCGCCGTTCGTGCTCGCGGTGCTCGGCTCGGATCCCCGCAATATCTCGCACTTCGGCGCCGCGCTGATCCCGTACGTCGACAACGTGCTCGTCACGGGCCTCTTCAACCCGAACGCGATTTCGTACACGAGCCCGACGATCGGCGGGCTGACGGGCAGCGCGATGTTCGGATTCGGCGGCAAAGCCGGGGACTTCCAGGCGGGACGCCAGTATTCCGGCAGCCTCACCTATACGAACGGCGGCTTCATGCTCAACGCGGCGCTCTACGACGGCAACGGCGGCACGTCGCCGACACCAGTTTCGAGCACGGTCGCGTTCGTCGGCCGCACGATCGGCACTGCGTACACGTTCGGGCCCGTGACCGGCAAGGCATCGTTCACGAGCTACAAGGTCGCCGGCTCGTTCAGCAACAACGTGTATAGCGCCGGTCTGGACTATCGCGTCACGCCGGCCCTCGACCTGAACACCGGCGCGTGGTACACCACCGATCGCAACGATTCGCACAATCATTCGCTGCTCGCCGCGGTCGGCGCCGATTACAGCCTGTCGAAGCGAACGGGCCTTTACGCGCAAGTCGGCGTCGTCAACAACCACGGCGCGATGAATACGGGCCTCGGCATCACGGGCGGCGCATTGTTCGGATTGCCCGGCACGACGGTCGGCGCCAACGTCGGCATCCACCACGTATTCTGACGAGACGTATCCGGACGGGCGATCGTCGCTCGCTCGTCCAGCCCCCGCGTCGGAAGCCGGCCGCCGCAAAAACGGGAACGCGCGGCGCTGGCCCGACAATCCGGATTGCCGATCCTGACGTTTACCCGACCTCAAGTCGGCGGCCACGCTGCCGTCAAGTCAGGAGCGCACACCCAAAATCTGTCAGAAACAGGGAATGCGCGCCCTCTAGGAGACCCAGCAACGTGAACCTCTTCGGAATCGGCCGCGGCCGCCGTTCATCGCGCGCGCTCGTCGGCGACATCGCCGAGCAGGCCGGCAAGCTCGGCATCGAGATCTGCGACGTCTCGGGTCATGTCGAGGAAGTCGCCGCCCGCGTCGCCAGGCAGGCGGAGGTCTGCCACACGCTGCGTGAATCGGCCGCCGTCACGCTGCGCGGCAACCACCGGATCGCCGAAGCCGCGCAGCAGGTGCGCGCCGTCAGCGCCAATGCGTCGAGCGCGGTCCAGAAGTCGCAACAGACGATCGAGGCATCGCTCGCCGACATCCACGGCCTCGTCGAGGGAGTCACCTCGATCGGCAGCCAGATGGGTGCGTTGCGCGACGCGCTCGATCACGTGCGGGCCGTGTCCGAGGAGATCTCCGTCATTGCCCGCCAGACCCACCTGCTCGCGCTGAACGCCGCGATCGAGGCCGCACGCGCCGGCGAGTCGGGCCGCAGCTTCGCCGTCGTCGCGGCCGAGGTCAAGAACCTGTCCGCGAAGACCGGACAGGCGACAGCCCAGATCGAGACGACCCTCGCGCGCCTTGCCGAGCAGACCGAACACCTGATCGCGGAGGGAACCGACAACGCCGCGCGCGCCCATCGCGTCCGCGAAGGCACGCGCACGATCGGCGAGGTCGTGCACACGACGGGGCACGCGATCACCGAACTCGCCGGCGAGGCCGAACAGATCGCATCGCTGACGGACGAGATCGAGACGCAATGCCTCCGTCTAGAGGAGCAGGTTGGCGAAATGGCGTCCGGCGTCGAGGATTCCAGCGACAACTTCTCGCAGGCCAAGGACCGGCTCGGCAACCTGCTCTCCGTCTCGGAGACGCTCATCGAACTCACTGCCGCGACCGGCATCGAGTCGCCCGACACGCGCTTTATCGAAACCGCGCGGAACACGGCCGCCGCGATCGGCAAGCTCTTCGACGATGCGGTCGCGCGCGGCGATATCGCGCTCGACGCGCTGTTCGACGCGAACTACGTGCCGATTCCCGGCACCGATCCGCAGCAGTTCATGACGCGCTTCACGGCCTTCACCGATCGCGTGCTTCCGGCCGTCCAGGAGCCGGTGCTCGAGATCGA
Organism: Burkholderia sp. DN3021; assembly: GCF_049805555.1. Lineage (NCBI taxonomy): Bacteria > Pseudomonadati > Pseudomonadota > Betaproteobacteria > Burkholderiales > Burkholderiaceae > Burkholderia > Burkholderia sp. DN3021. The sequence goes on from NZ_JBNCAB010000001.1 coordinate 182,002, forward strand.
CGAACGCATCGTCTATTGCGCCAGCTTCGACAAGCAGTGCTACCTGCCGACCCACAACCGGAAGTTCTCGCTGCCCCAGCGCGCGGACGCCGCATGGAACGCGGCGAACTGCCGGAACCGCCGGATCTATACGGACCGGACGGCGCGCACCTCCGTGTCGCATACCAAACCGTTCCTGCTGCAGACCTATCGGCGCGACATGGGCAACGGCAACTTTGCGCTGATGAAGGACGTTTCGGCACCCATCGTCGTCGGCGGACGGCAATGGGGTGTCCTGAGGATCGGCTACAGCGCATGAATCGGCGCTAGCAGGTCGCCCGCGCGGCGCCCGCACCGGCGACCCGGCCGGCTTCGCCGCGTTCGTCTGCCACATGGGCGAGATCACCGCGATCGATTTCGTCGCCCGCCCCTACTGCTCGAGCCCGACCGTCAGCGGCCGCTGATCGCTGCGCCCGTGATCGTCGACCACGCGCACCGCATAACTGCCCGCCGTGCGCGGCTGCCAGAACAGCGCGTCGCCCGGCGCGCTGCGGCCGACATACGCATCGTTGACGAACCAGTACAGCGCATGCGCGCTCGCATCGGCCGTCGCGTTGAACGCGATGCGCGTATCGTCGGCGCTCTTCACGCGCATTGCATACGTACTGCCGCGCAGCGGCGACGTGATGCGCGGCGGGTCGCCGTCCACTTGCCCCGCATCGCGGCAGTCCGCGTTCTGCGGCGGCCGCCGGCGCGGAATGCCGGCCTGCGCGAACACCTGCTGCAGATCCGACGGCCAGAACTCGAAGATCTCCGTATGCGTGTGCTTGCCGTCGTACGGAGGGCACGCGGCCCTCCCCGTCGCATCGTCGATCACGACGGGCCGGTGCACGGTGCTCACGCGAATCGGCGACGTGCCCGGAATGAACCACGTCCAGCCCTGCTGCGGGCACCATTCGTTCGGCAAGTCGCCGCTTGCAAGGCAGATCCGCACGCGCTTCAGGTGCGGCGGCACCGCGCGCGGCGGCTCGACGAGCTTGCGCTCGGCGTTCAGCGCATCGACGACCTGGAAGAACAGCGGTGCGGCCGCATCGACGCCGACGAAGGCCGTGTTGGTCGAATTATCGAAGTTGCCGACCCACACGACCAGCACATACGGGCCGAACACGCCGGCCGTCCACGCATCGCGGAACGACCAGGACGTGCCGGTCTTCCAGTAGACCGGCACGCTCGACGGCTGCGCCCCGCTCGTCTCGTCGGGGCGCAGGTGCTGGCGCAGCATGTCCATCGTCATGTAGCTCGCCTCCGCGCTCAGCAGGCGCCGGCCGGGCACGGCCGGTTCGTCCGCGCGCAGCCGCAGCGGCCGGAACTCGCCGCGATTCGCGAGCATCGCGTAAAGCGCCGCGAGATCCTGCATCGTCACTTCGCCGCCGCCGAGCACGAGCGCGAGCCCGTAGTGCTGCGCGCTCGCGAGCCGGCGCACGCCGGCTTCCCGCAGGAATCCGTACAAATCGGGCGACTTGAGCTGCGATGCGACCCATACGGCCGGCACGTTGCGGCTGCGGTTCAGCGCATCGGTCGCGGTGATCGGCCCGAGGAAATGGCCGTCGAAATTCTCCGGCGCATACGGACCGAACGCAGTCGGCACGTCGCGCAGCACGGTCTGCGGATGCAGCACGCCCTGGTCGAAGCCGAGCGCATAGATGAACGGCTTGAGCGTCGAACCCGGCGAGCGCCGCGCGAGCGTGCCGTTCACCTGCCCGTCGATCGAACGATCGAAGAAGTTCGCGGAGCCGACCAGCGCCTTCACGCCCATGTCACGCGTATCGACGAGCAGCGCGGCCGCGTTGCGCACGCCGCGCGTGTCGTTGCGTGCGACGTAGCGCGCGATCTGCCGTTCGAGCGTGCGCTGCAGATCGAGATCGAGTGTCGTCACGAGCTGTGCGCCGGCATCGCCCGATGTCGTGCGCCATGCGCTGCGTGCGGCAAGCGCCTGGTCGACCGCGTGCGGTGCGTCGAACGGCAGCGCCGACAGCGGCCGCATCGCCAGCGGCAACGCGAACAGCGGCTTGAACGACGCATCGCGCGGGTGCTTCGTCAGCCAGCGCGCGTACAGCCGGTTGCGCGACGCGGCCAGCGCGCGGTTGATCTCGTCCTGCCCGCCGCGCACGCGCCGCGCCGGGTCCTGCGGAATCACCGCGAGCGCGAGCGCCTCGGGCAGCGTCAGCGCGTCGGGCATCCGGTCGAAATAGACGACGCTCGCGGTGCCCGCGCCTTCGACGTTGCGGCCATACGGCGCATCGTTCAGATAGGCTTCGAGGATCTGCCGCTTCGAATAGAAGAGTTCGAGCTGCACCGCGCGCGCGACCTGCTCGAGCTTGCCGGCCGGTGTGCGCGTGTTCAGGCGCCACAGCGAGCGCGCAAGCTGCATCGTCAGCGTCGAGCCGCCCTGCGGATTGCCGCCGCGCACGTACGTGATCCACGCGCCGCGTGCGAGCCCGTACGGATTGAAGCCCGGATGCCACCGGAACCAACGGTCCTCGTGCAGCATCACGGCTTCGACGAGCTGCTGCGACATCCGGTCGAGCGGCACCCACAGCCGGTAGCGGTCGTCCTTCGCGAGCGTCACGCGCAGCAGCCGGCCGTGCGCGTCGGCCACCGCGACCGACGACGGCTTCCAGTCGCGCAGCGGCAGATGCGGCCACAACCGGCACGCGGCCAGCGCGCCGAACACGAGCAGCGCGCCGGCGATCCAGTTCTGCCAGCGATGCAGCCAGCGGCCGGCGCCATGCAGCGCGCACCGGAGCACGGATGCGTCAGCCACGCGCGGGCACTCCTGCCACCCGGCACGGCCAATGCAAGCGCACCATCATCGCACGCGCTCCACCGTCAGCGTCGTGCCGCCGGGCGCCTGCGCCTGCACGCGGCGGTCGTACATCGACTCGCCATACGCAGGCGGCGCGACGAAGCGGCCCGCGTTGCTCGCCTTGATCCGGTAGACGAACTCGCGCACGTCGGTGGTCGCGGTGCCGTAGATCACCACGCAATCCTCGCGCACATCCGCGAACTGCGGCTGCCACGTCGAACCCGTCACGCCGATCGGCGAATGCCACGGCGCATCGGCCACCGGCGCCGACGCGCCGCCGTCGCCATTGCCGTCGCCGTCCTGTGCGTCGGTCGCGGGCGGCGGCGCGATCACCGGGTCGAAGCCGCCGGGCAGCAAATCGACGATCGCGATGTTGCCGACGTTCGCCGAGCCCGTCGCGCGAATCTTCAGGTGTACGTCGATTTCCTGGCCTAGCGTGATCCTGTCAAGCGGCTTGCCGTTCGTATCGGTGTAGTCGCGCACGATCTCGAGCCCGTTCTTGATCGCCTTCGTCGACGTGTCGCGGTCGTAGCCCGACTGGCTCGCGACCCACCACGCGGGCAGCGCGCTGCCGTTCACGAAGTCGACGCGCGACGCACCGGCCGCCCACGTGCCCGAGCGCACGAGGTTCGCCTGGATCGACGACACGTCCTTCGGCGCGGCGCCCGCACGTACCTCGTCGATCGCGAGCTGGTCGAGCTGGCCCGCGTTCGACGCCGCATACGCATCGAGCGCGAGGATCGTCATCGCCGACGACAGCGTGTTGTAGCGGTTGTCGACCAGCGGCGCGGCGATGTTGTCCATCGCACGCGGCGACAGCTTGCGCATGCGCTCGGGGAAGTGCTTCGCGAGCAGGTACAGCACGCTCGCGTCGCGCGTCAGCGGATCGATGTAGTAGCCGGTCACGTAACCGCCGTCGGACGCACGCTTGCGTTCGAGCAGCGCCTGCGGGCCCGCGATCAGCGCGGCGGCCTCCTTGTCCTGCTTCAGCAGTTGATACGATGCGGCGAGCCATGCGGCCGCGAGATCGTTCTTCCAGTCGTTCGGATACGCATCCTGCAGGCGCTTCTGCACGGCCGCGAGGCTGTTGGTCGTCACGTTGCCCTGGCGCGTCAGCAGGTACACCGCGTATGCACGCTGCCGCAGCAGGTCGAGCGAGCCGAGCGAATCGCTCGCCGCGAGCTTCTGCAGATACTGGCTGCCCGCGTCGAGCATGTCCTTCGGCACGGCCATGCCGCGCTCGCGCGCGTCGAGCAGCACGTGCATCGCATAAGCGGACACGAACGGATCGGCATCCGGCGTCGCGCTCCACAGGCCGAAGCCGCCCTGCGCGTTCTGCCGGCTGCGCAGCACGCCGAGGAACTGCGCGATCGAGGCCGCATTCGCCGCGTCGGCGCCGGCTTCGGGCGCGTGCATCGCGCTCGTCAGCGCACGCACCGACAGCCACTTCGACGCGAACACGCGCGGCACGACCGAACTCACCATCTGCTCGCTGCAGTAGTGGTCGAAGTTGACGAGATACGACGACAGCCCTTCGGACAGCACGAGCGGCGCGGTCGAGATGCTCGCGTCGCGCGATGCATACGCGTCGTACATCGGCCGCAGGTTCGGCACGCTCGCCTTCTTGCCCGGATCGAGCCGCGCGATGTCGAGCTGCGTGCGGAACGCGGCGGCCGGCCGCACCGACACGTCGACGCGCTGCTGCGCGCCCTTCGCGCCGTAGCGTGCGCCGAACGACAGCATGCCCGAGCCGAGCGTGTCGGTCGCCTTCACGCGGAACAGCGCGACGCCCTCGTGCTGCGGCGCGAGCGCGACGTTCTGCGTCGCCGGCCCGATCACCTGCAACTGCGGGCCCGTCTTCAGCGTGACCGCGACCGGCACCGGCTGGCTGCCGACGCCCGTCAGGTTGTTCGCGACGCCGACGCTGACGTCGGCCTCGTCGCCCGGCGCGAGCGTCGTCGGCACGTTCGGCGACAGCACGAAATCGCCGCGCACCGTCGTCGCGCCTTCGAACGTGCCGACCAGGTCCGGCGACACCGACACGGCCATCACGCGCAGTTTCCCGTTGAAGTAGTCGGGCACGGTGTAGCTCACGCGCGTGTCGCCGTTCACGTCGACGATCCCCGACCAGTAGACGACCGGCTTGTCGCGCTTGCGCTTGAACGGGTTCAACTGGCGGCCGATCGCATCGTCGGCGTCGCCGCCGGGCGCGGCCATCGCCATCAGCTTCTCGAAGTCCGGCAGGATCAGGTCGAGGATCTGCGACGTGCCGACTTCGAGCATCCGCTTGCGGAAGAAGAACTTCAGCGGATCGCCGAGCTTGTAGCGCGCGACCTGCAGGATGCCTTCGTCGACGGCGAACACGACGACCTTCGCGGGCTTCGCCGAATGCACGGTGAAGGTGACGGTTTCACCCGGCTTCACGAGCGCCGGCGCGTCGACGGTGAGCGCGTTGCGGCGTGCGTCGAGGTTCACCGAGAACGGCACGACGCCGTAGCTCAGCGGGCTCATGAAGATCTCGTCCGACGACGGATCGCGGATGTACTGCACGTTGATGTATCCATTGCCTTCGAAGCCCGCCGGCACCGTGATGTGCTGGATCGAGCTCGTCGTGTCCGCATGGAACCATGCGTGCGCATACACCTTGTCGCGCTCGATCGTGATCAGGCCGCTGCCCGCGTAAGGCGCGCGGATTGCGATCTCGACCTGCTCGCCCGGCTTGTAGTCGTGCTTCGCGAGGCTTACCTGCAGCTCGGCGTTGCGGTCGAGCGAACGCGTGACGTTCGCGTCGCCTGCAACCGAATACTCGATCCGGTTCACCGCGGTGCCGTCCGCGCGGCGGATCACGAGCGCATAGCTGCCCGGCTTGTCGGTGCGCAGCGCGAAGTCGAGCCCGGCCGCCGGAATCGTCAGCGGCTTCTCGTCGACCGGCACTTCCTTCAGCCGCGAATCGTATTTGTACGCGCCGGAATCCTGCTTGGTCAGCACCGACACGTAGCGTTCCTCGACGAGCTGTGCGCGCAGGTCCTTCACGTCGATCGCCTTCGCGCCCGGGTCGATCGCGACGAGCCGCACCGTGCGCGGGCTGCCGCGCTTCACGTAGCCGAGATCGTCGACCGACTTGTAGCCGACGAGCCAGTCGTTGTTCGACACGAGCGTCTGCGCGTTCGCGGCGACGTTGCGCCCGCCTTCCGCTTCATACGCCTTCGCCTGGAAGTAGAGCTGGTAGGTCGCGTCCGCGTACTTGTCGAGATCGAGGTCGAACTCGGCATGGCCCTTGTCGTCGGTCGTGCCGTCCTGCAGCGTCGTCGTATAGCCTTCCTTCGCGCGGCGTGCGTCGAAGAAGCGATAGCCCTGCCAGCTGCGGAACGACGGCCACACCGGGCGCAGCGTCAGCGTCGCCGCGACGCGGCGCTTCTCGGCCGGCGTGCCGAACAGGTTCTGCGCATCGACGATGCCCTTCAGCCCCTTCGGCTTCACCCATCCTTCGACGACCTGCTGCGACAGCTTCGCGTCGACCTTCATCCGGTCGGGCAGGAACTCCTTCACCTGCACCGTCGTGCTGCCGATCGGCTCGGCACCCGGCTGGCCGTCCTTGACGATGTACAGGTTGACCGTCCACGTGCCGGTCGGCGACGTTTCGGCCGTCGTATAACCGAGCTCCGTGAAGCCCGTCGCGTCGACGGTCACCGGCTTGCGTTCGACGGTGATCCCGCGCGGATCGACGATCTCCGCCTGCAGCGGCACGCCGGCCGGGCTGCGTGCCCAGCTCGCCGCGCGCACGATCAGGCCGATGTGGAACGGATCGCCGGGGCGGTACAGCCCGCGATCCGAGAACAGGTACGCGGACAGCTGCCCCTGGCCCGTCGCGTTGCGTTCGCCGTCGACGTCGAAGCGCGAGAAATCGAGCTGGCGATCGCGGCCCGCCACCGGCAGGAACGACAGGTCGCCGTCCTTCTTCACGACATACAGTTGCGGACGCTTCTCGCGGTCGAGCCCCTTGAATGCGGGGAAATGCACGACGCCGTCGGCGCTGGTGGTCTGCGTAAACAGCGTCTGGCCGTTCACCGCGAGCACCGACACGGTTGCGCCCGCAACCGGACGGCCGTTGCGGATCGACTGGACGAACACGTCCTGGCTGCCGTCCAGCGCGCGCTTGACCAGCATCCCGAGATCGGTCACGACGATCAGGCGCGTGTCGCCGAGCGCGTTGTCGCTGTCGTCGCCGTTGCCGTTGCTGTCGCCCGATTCGGCGTTATCGGATTGATCCTGGCTACTGTCGCCCGACGAAGCATCGCCATCCTTCGCATCGTCGGCTTTCTTCTTTTCGGCCGCCGGGTCGTACTTCGACAGGTGCAGCAGGAACACGCCGCGCTTGCCGCCCTTCAGGTACTGGCCGAGATCGATGCCTTCGTAATGCGCCTTGCCGGGGTCGCCGGCCGGGAACGCGCGCTTCTGCACGAAGCGCTCGACGATGTGATCCTCGCTGAACGAATACGACAGCTCGGGTCGCGCATACGTGCCGTTGTTGAAGCTCACCAGATGCTGGAGCTGGTCGGGCACCACCCGGCCGATCTCGACCTTCATCCCCGGCAGGTTGCGCGACACGACCGACAGCCGCTTGCTGCCGCTCATCGACAGCAGCGAACCGTCGGCCATGAAACGCAGCAGCTTCGGATAGTCGGGCACCGTGAACGCGGTCGTCGCCGGCGCGCCGAGCAGATAGCCGCCGGCCGATTTCAGGTCGCCTTCGAAACGCACGACGATGCGCTCGCCCGGCGTCGCGTGATACTTGAAGCTTTGCAGCGTCGCGAAGTCGTTCTCGGTCGGCACCGCTGCAAGCGGCAGCGGCTTCGACTACTTCAGCACCGCGTCACTGATGTCGGCCACATTCCATTCGTACGGCGGATCGTCGTCCGACTGATCGACGCCCGGCTTGCGCTTCGGCAGCACCCACGCCTTCGCGCGCGCGGCGAGATCGGCGCTGCGCACGCCGTCGGACGTTTCCGCGACGAGCACCTGCTCGGGCTCGTAACGCTCGTTGTCGACGAGCGTCGGCGCAACGTTGCCGATTGTCAGGCTATAGAGTCCCGGCACGCCGACCGACGCGTGCAGCACTGCCGGCGTGCCGTCGCCGCCGCGCGCGCTCTTCACGCCCTTGTCGACGTCGAGCCGCACCGACAGCGGATCTTTCGGAATCTCGAGCGGCTGCGAATGGATCCACGCGCTCGTCTTCATCTTGTCGTAGTTGACCGTGTAGCGCAGCGGCGACACGTTCTTGCCGTCGCGGCCGACCAGCACGAGGCCGATGCGCTTCTCGAACTCGGCCGGATCGACCGGATAGTTGAAGCGCAACTGCAGCAGCGCCTGCTTCTCCGCCGGATTGTCGGGGTTCTGGTAGAACTGGTTGTCGCCCGACTGCGCGGTGAAGGCCGGCAGGTCGAACGCGAAATGGTCGTCGTGCATCGTCACCTGCGGCGCGAACACCTGGTGCACCGCGAAGCGCACCTCGACGTGCGCGCCGACCGGCCAGTCGGCCGCCGGCGTGAAGCGCAGCGTCTTGTCGTCGGCCCACTCCCACGCGCCCTTCAGCGCGGGCGTCATCTCGATGCCCTGCCCGGCCGGCTTGCCGACCAGTTCGATCGGCGCGGCCGATCGGGAGAACGCCACTTCGAGCGGATGCACGGTGATCTTCGGCTTGTCGCTGTCGTCGACCTCGTAGGTCGTGATCGCCGGCGCCTTCACGGTAAAGCCGACGGTCTCGGGCTCGGGCGGCTTCGGGCGATGCTTGAACCAGTACCCGCCGTAACCGAGCGCGGCCGCGAGCAGCACGATGCCGCCGGCATGCCACGGGCGGCGGCGCACGGCCGCGGCGGTGATGCCCGCCCACGCGGGCGCCGTCCATGACACGTCGCCGACCAGCGGCCGCAGCACGCGGCCGAGCAGGCGCCAGACGAAGCCCGCCGCACGAATCGGCAGGAGCAGCAGGAAGCGCAGCAAATCCATTTTGTTATTTCCTTGTCAAGGACGTGCTGCCGGCTGCGGCGACGTACCCCGAGATTTATTGGTCTGTGACGGCGCGGCCCTGGTTGCGCCGTGAATGCTTGGAATGTTTTGTTCGACCGGATGCTGGCCGACATTATGGGTCAGAGCCGAAACGATGGAAATATCCGCGTGTTGGCGCGCAACGCAGGCGAATGAACGGCCGGTCGGGTAGCTGTTCCGCCCGCCCCCCGATCTCTGCACGCACTCGCGCCGCGTTCGCTAGAATGCGCGGCTCGACGTGGTTCGTATCGAATTGAAAGGAAATCGCTTGAAACTCCCGTTCGAATGGCAGATCGGGCTGCGCTATGCGCGCGGCGGCCGGCGCTCGGCCGGCGACGGCTTCGTGTCGTTCATTGCCGGCGCCGCGATGGCCGGCATCGCGCTCGGCGTCGCCGCGCTGATCGTCGTGCTGTCGGTGATGAACGGTTTTCGCACCGAGGTGCGCGACCGGATGCTGTCGGTGCTCGCGCATGTGGAAATCTTCTCGCCGTCCGGCGCGCTGCCCGACTGGCGGCTCACCGCGCACGAATCGCTGCGGAACCCGGCCGTGCGCGCCGTCGCGCCCTATGTCGACGCGCAGGCGCTGCTGACGAACGCGGGCAGCGTGACGGGCGTCGCGCTGCGCGGCATCGATCCGGTGCTCGAGCCGCGCGTGTCCGAGATCGCGCGCAAGCTGAAGACCGGGCGCCTCGACGCGCTCGTGCCGGGCGAGATGGGCATCGTGCTCGGCGCCGCGCTGGCCGACGCGCTGCACGTGAAGATCGGCGACCGCATCACGTTCTTCGCGCCCGGCAATACGGCGCGCATCGGCGATGCGCTGCCGCGGTTCCGGCAGTTCAACGTGGTCGGCACGTTCGAGTCGGGCCACTACCAGTACGACAGCGCGCTCGCATACATCCACATCAGCGATGCGCGGAAGCTGTTCAACGTGCCCGCGCCGACCGGCATCCGGTTGCGTCTCGACGATCTGCAACGCGCGCCGGACATCGCGCTGGAGCTGTCGCGCACGTTGTCGGGCGATCTTTATATCCGCGACTGGACGCGGCAGAACCGTACGTGGTTCGAAGCCGAGCGGCTGCAGAAACGCATGCTGTCGCTGATCCTGATGCTGATCGTCGCGGTCGCCGCGTTCAATCTCGTATCGTCGCTGGTGATGACCGTCACGCAGAAGCAGGGCGACATCGCGATCCTGCGCACCCTCGGCGCGCCGCCCGGGTCGATCACGAAGATCTTCGCGATCCAGGGGATGACGATCGGCCTCGTCGGCACGCTGGCGGGCGTCGCGCTCGGCTGCGCGATCGCGGTCAGCATCCCGTGGGTGCTGCCGGCGATCGAGCAGTTGCTCGGCATCCGCTTCCTGACACCGTCCGTGTATTTCCTCAGTTCGCTGCCGTCGAAGCTCGCGGCGATCGACGTGATCGAGATCGCCGCGGCCGCGTTCCTGATGTCGTGCGTCGCGACGCTGTACCCGAGCTGGCGTGCCGCGCGGGTCCGGCCGGCCGAAGCTTTGCGCGACGAATAGGCGCGGCGTCCGGCGCGGGCGTTACGCGATGACGTGGAAACCGACGCTGTTGCCGTCGTCCGGCGTGACCGAAATCGCCATGCCCCTCTCTCTTTTCAGACTGTTTTTGACTGTTTGCCGATCGACTCCAGCGAAGTTGACACCGATGCCGCACGGATCGGCGGCCGCATGCCGCGCACGCATCGAAACTTTGTTTGACACCAGCTAAAAAAGTTTGACACCGAGATTTCACTGAGATAAGTTTGCGCAAGCTTCCGGAAAGAAATCCGGCCAGCCATGCCGACACGCGTCGCGCTTTCCTGCCGTTGCAGCACTGTCGTTCGCAACACCCCCGCCTCATCGCATCGTGCCGTTCCGTTTCATCTGAAACCTGAAGGAAGGTCGGGCATGCCCGCATTTGATTCGCACTCCTGTATTCGTATCACGCTGCCGATATCGCTTCGGCCGCGCGGCCCGAACCGGCCGCCGCGCTGACGCTTTCCGGTCGGGGCCATGCAGTCTCGCCCCGACGCTCGCCGAGTGGCGCGCCGCGCAACGTGCGCCAACACCGGCCGTGGCACCCGGGCGTCTCGCCCGGCGCTTTCGAAGTCGCAGTTCAGCTTCATCCGATGCAGCACCCGGCCAGGCCGCAGGGGGCATATCGCGGGCCGGCCGGTTCCGGACAATCACAAACAAGAATGAGGTCACTCATGAACTTTCATCGAACCGGATTGCGGCGCGCATGGCTTCCCGCGCTCGTTGCGGCCACGACGCTCGCCGCGTGCGGCGGCGACGACGGCGGCAGCGTGGTGGGGGCATCTGCGCTCGCGCAAGGCCAACAGGAGGGGGCCGCCGCATCGGCGGCCGATACGCAGTCGCTGGCGTCACGCATTTCGCCGTCCGGCGTCCCGTACGCCAATCCGGCCAGCGGCGGACGCTACCGCCCCGTGATCGCGAACGGCCAGGTGCAGCCGTCGCTGTCGGGCGGCACGATCGAGGAGAACGCGTGGGTCGACACGCCGGTCGATTCCGACGGCGACGGCACGCGCGACCGCATCCACGTGCGCATCGTGCGCCCGGCCGAAACCGCGAACGGCGCACGCACGCCCGTCATCGTGCTCGCGAGCCCGTACTACGCGGGGCTCGCCGACAGCCCGAACCACGACGTCGACGTCGAGCTCGACGGCACGCCGCATCCGGCAGCAAGCGCATCCGCGTCGGCATCGACATCCGCGCGCATCATGGCCGCCGCGCCGCAGACGCGAATGCTGCAGCAGCTCGAAGCGGCCGCTGCCGGGCGCTCGTGGATCGAAGGCTACTTCGTGCCGCGCGGCTTTACGATCGTCTATGCGGATTCGCTCGGCACCGCCGGCTCGGACGGCTGCCCGACGATCCTGACGCGCGACGAATCGGTCGCGATGGCGTCGGTGATCCGCTGGCTCGGCCGCGACGCAACCGCGAAGGACGCGAGCGGCAAGACGGTCGTCGCGAACTGGTCGACGGGCCACGTCGGCATGTACGGCGTGTCGTACGACGGCACGCTGCCGAAGATGGTCGCGAGCCTGCGCACGCGCGGGCTCGATGCGATCGTGCCGGTCGCCGGGTTGTCGAACATGTACGGCTATTACCGCTCGGGCGGGCTCGTGCGCGCGCCGGAAGGCTATCAGGGCGAGGACGTCGACGTGTACATCAAGGCGCTGCTGACGAACGCGCATCCGGAGCGCTGCACGCACCTGATCGACGAAGCGTTGCAGAAGGAAAACCGCACGACCGGCGACTATTCGCCGTTCTGGGCCGCGCGCGACATCCCGACCGCGTTCGCGGCCGCGCCGGCGCTCGTCGCGCAGGGGCTGACCGACGACAACGTGCGCGTCGACCAGTCGACGTCGTGGTATCTCGCGATGCGGCGCCAGGGCGTGCCGACGCAGCTGTGGCTGCACCGCCTGAAGCACACCGATCCGACGCGCGTGCCGGCGATGGCCGATGCGTGGACGGCGGAGGTGAACCGGTGGTTTACGCGCTACCTGATCGGTTATGACAACGGCGTCGAACACGATCCGCGCGCGGTGATCGCGCAGGCGGACGGCACGCTGCTGAAGGAAGCCGACTGGGCCGCGCGCCATGCGACGCCGGTTTCGTATTTCGCGGGCGGCGACGGCGCGAGTACCGGCACGCTGCTGCGGATGCCGACCGGCGGCCCGCTCGCACGCTTCACCGACGATGCGCGCATTACCGCGCTCACGCTGGCGAATGCGCCGACCGGCGAAAACCGCAGCCGCTTCGAGACCGCGCCGTTCACGGCCGCCACGCGCCTGTCCGGCACCGCGACGGCCCGTGTCAAGCTGACCTTCACGGGGGTGGCCAACGTGACGGCGCTGCTGGTCGACCGCGCACCGGACGGCACGGCCACGATCGTCACGCGCGCATGGACCGACCCGCGCAACCGGCTGTCCGACTGGCTGTCGGAACCCGTGCTGCCGGGGATGCCGTACGACCTGAAGCTGACGTTCATGCCGCGCGACTACAAGCTCGAAGCCGGCCACCGGCTGGGGCTCGTCGTGCTGTCCAGCGACAACGAGGCGACGCTGCGGCCGACGCCCGGCACCGGCCTGACGCTCGATCCGGCCGGCACGTCGGTGACGGTGCCGCTGGTTTCGGCTTCGTCGTGAGCGGGCGCGCGTGACGCAAAGCGGACGGCAACCGACGTCTCCTCGACGTCGGTCGCCGTCCGCGCTGTTTCATCTCCGAAAAACCTGATTCAACCGTGACTCAAACGGGCGTCAGCACCGGCTGCCCCGCGAAATGCCGCGCGGCGTTGTCGAGAAACTGCTGCACCGAACGATCGAGCGCCTCGGGCGACCAACCGCCCATATGCGGCGTCAGCACGACGCTGTCGAGATCCGTCAGCGCGCGTGGCGGCTCGGGTTCCCCTTCATACACGTCGAGCCCCGCGCCCGCGATGCGCCCTTCGCGCAGCGCGTCTGCCAAAGCAGCGGTATCGACAACGCTGCCGCGCGATACGTTGACGAGAAAGCCGCCGGGGCCGAGCGCGTCGAGCACCGCGCGGTCGATCATGTGCCGCGTGCCCGCGCCGCCCGGCGTCGCGACGATCAGGAAATCGGCCCACTGCGCGAGCGCGTCGAGCCGGTCAAAATAGCGGTAAGGAACAGGCTTCGCCGACCGGTTGTGATAACCGATCTCGATGTCGAAGCCGGCCGCGCGGCGCGCGCACTTCTCGCCGATCTTGCCGAGCCCGACGATGCCGAGCTTCTTGCCCGACACGTTCGGCGGCATCGGCAGCCCCTCGCGCCATACGCCCGCGCGGGTTTTCGCATCGAGCCGCACGACGCCGCGCACCGCCGCGAGCAGCAGCGCGAACGCGTGATCGGCGACGCAATCGTCGTTGGTACCGGCGCCCGTCACGACCGTGATGCCGCGCGCCTTCGCATGCGCGACGTCGATATGCTCGTAGCCGGCGCCAAGGGCGCTGACGAATGTGAGTTGCGGAAGACGATCGATGTCGGCAGCGGCAAGGCCCGTGCTGCCGTTGGTCAGCACCGCGCGAATCGTGCCGCCGTGTTCGGCGATCGCGCGTTCGCGTTCTTCGGCGGTCGGGGCGTAGCGCACGTCGAACGACGCGGCGATCTCGCGATGCGCGTCGCCGCGCAATGCGATGAGGACCAGCAGCTCGGGCTTCATGTCAGCAAGTGTCCACAGGCGGGAACGGATTTCAGTGTAGCAAGCCCGCATGACGGATGCGGGTTATCCCCACACGGGCTGTGGACACGCCGCCGCACGCGGTTTGCCAAAGCCGGCTCAGTCAAGTAACTTTCGGCGTACGCCCCCGTCCTGGAGATTGGCCCCGATGAAACTCGCCCTGCCCGCCCGGATCCTGGGCCTCGCGTTCGCCGCCGCCCTCGTCGCGCCCGGCGCGCACGCCGACACGCCCGTCGTGGTGTCGTCGAAGATCGACACCGAAGGCAACCTGCTCGGCAACCTCATCGCGCAGGTGCTGAAGGCCCACGGCATTCCCGTCACCGAAAAGATCGCGCTCGGCACGACGCCGATCGTGCGCAAGGCGCTCACGAGCGGCGAGATCGACATCTACCCCGAATACACCGGCAATGCCGCGTTCTTCTTCAACAAGGCCGACGATCCGGTGTGGAAGAACGCGAGCCAGGGCTACGACACCGCGAAGAAGCTCGACTACGCGGCGAACCATCTCGTGTGGCTCGCACCTGCGCCCGCGAACAACACGTGGGGCGTCGCCGTGCTCGCGCCTGTCGCTCAGTCGCAGCATCTGAAGACCTTCTCCGATTTCGGCAAGTGGATCGCGGGCGGCGGCAAGCTGAAGCTCGCGGCGTCGGCCGAGTTCGTGAACAGCGCGTCCGCGCTGCCGTCGTTCGAGAAGGCGTACGGCTTCAAGCTGAAGCCCGAGCAGCTCGTCGTGCTGTCCGGCGGCGACACGGCCGCGACGATCAAGGCCGCCGCGAACCAGACCGACGGCGTGAACGCCGCGATGGTCTACGGCACCGACGGCGGCATCGCATCGAGCGGCCTCGCGGTGCTCGACGACGACAAGCACGTGCAGCCGGTCTACGCACCGACGCCCGTGATCCGCGAAGCCGCGCTGAAAGCGCATCCGCAGATCGCCGACTACCTGAAGCCCGTGTTCGCGAGCCTCGACCTGAAGACGCTGCAGACGCTGAACGCGCGCATCCAGATCAACGGCGAGCCGGCGGCAGGTGTCGCGAAAAGCTACCTGAAATCGAAGGGCTTCGTTAAATGACGGATCGCGCGGCGGCGTCCGCGCGGCGCGTGATACCCGACAAGGTCGGCATCCTGATCGGTGTCCTGACGATCGTCGCCGTGCTCGGCATGCCGTTCGCGGTGCTGCGGCCGAACCGGATCGCGGCCGGCACGGGGCTGTCGGTGTTTGCCGCGCTGCCCGCCGTGCAGGGCGCTGCGCTCGCCGCGCTGTGGATCGTCGGCGCGCTGTGGGCGATGACGGCGAGCCGCCCCGCGTGGCGGCTCGCGGCCGGCTGCACGTGGCTCGCAACGCTCGCGTATGCGGTCGGTGCGGCCGCGACGCACGTCGTCGTGCCCGACGACATGCTCGCGCGCGTGTCGCCCGCCGCCGGTGTCTGGCTGCTGCTGTTCGCGTGGGCCGTGCTCGTCGCCGACGCGCTCGCGCGGCTCGCGTTCGGCCCGTGGCGGCGCCTCGTCGCGCTCGTCGTCGCGATTGCGGCGATCTCGGTGCCGCTCGCGAGCGGCTGGTGGGACGGCCTCTCCGTGATGCGCGAATACGCGGTGCGCAGCGACGATTTCTGGCGCGAAGCGACCCGGCACGTGTCGCTCGCGGGCGGCTCGGTCGCAGCCGCGCTCGTCGCCGGTGTGCCGCTCGGCATCGCGTGCGCGCGCATCGCGGCGGTGCGCACCGTCGCGATGCCCGTGCTCAATATCGTGCAGACGATCCCGAGCATCGCGATGTACGGGCTGATGATGGCGCCGCTCGGCCTGCTCGCCGCGCACGTGCCGCTCGCGGCCGCGCTCGGCATCCGCGGGATCGGCGTCGCGCCGGCCGTGCTCGCGCTGTTCCTGTATTCGCTGCTGCCGATCGCATCGAGCGTCGTGGTCGGGCTCGAGCAAGTGCCGCCGCACGTGACCGAAGCGGCGCGCGCGATGGGCATGACGCGCGCGCAGCGGCTGCTGCGCGTCGATCTCGTGCTCGCGCTGCCGGTGATCCTGAGCGGCGTGCGCATCGTGCTCGTGCAGAACATCGGCCTGACCGCGGTCGCCGCGCTGATCGGCGGCGGCGGGTTCGGCACTTTCATCTTCCAGGGGATCGGGCAATCGGCCGCCGATCTCGTGCTGCTCGGCGCGATTCCGACGATCGCGCTCGCACTGGCGGCCGCCGTCGTGTTCGAAGCCGCGACGTCGCTCGCGAAGGGGCGTGCAGGATGATCGAGATCGAACGTGTCGGCAAGCGCTTCGGCGACGTCGTCGCCGTCGACGATGTATCGCTGACGATGAAACGCGGCACGATCACCGCGCTCGTCGGCGCATCGGGCAGCGGCAAGTCGACGCTGTTGCGCATGATCAACCGGCTGATCGCGCCCACCAGCGGCACGATCCGCATCGACGGCATCGATACGGCGACCGTCGCGCCCGAGCAGCTTCG
Organism: Burkholderia sp. DN3021; assembly: GCF_049805555.1. Taxonomy (NCBI): domain Bacteria; kingdom Pseudomonadati; phylum Pseudomonadota; class Betaproteobacteria; order Burkholderiales; family Burkholderiaceae; genus Burkholderia; species Burkholderia sp. DN3021. The sequence goes on from NZ_JBNCAB010000001.1 coordinate 198,574, forward strand.
GCGCGGCATCGGCTATGCGATCCAGGGGCACGGGCTGTTTCCGCACTGGAGCGTCGCGCGCAATATCGCGACCGTGCCGCGCCTGCTCGGCTGGCCACCGGCGCGCATCGAAGCGCGCGTGAACGAACTGCTCGACCTGTTCCATCTCGCGCCGACCGAATTCGCGGACAAGCTGCCGCACGAATTGTCGGGCGGCCAGCAGCAGCGCGTCGGCGTCGCGCGCGCGCTCGCGGCCGAGCCCGCGATGCTGCTGATGGACGAGCCGTTCGGCGCGCTCGATCCGATCATTCGCGGCAAGGCGCAGGACGACCTGTTCGCGCTGCAGCGCCGCCTCGGCGTGACGGTCGTGATCGTCACGCACTATATCGAGGAAGCGTTGAAGCTCGGCGATACGATCGCGGTGATGGACGGCGGACGGCTGCTGCAGGTCGCGCCGCCGGCCGAGATTCTCGGCAAGCCGGCAGCCGGCGTCGTCGAACAGCTCGTCGCGGGCGTCGACCGGCCGCTGCGCCTGCTCGCGCTGACGCCGATCGACGCGGTGGCCGAACCCGGTCATGCCGACGGCGAACCGATCGCCGCGACACGCACGCTGCGCGATGCGGTGTCCGAGCTGCTGTGGCGCGGTGCGGACGCGCTGCCGGTAGACGACGGCAACGGCCGCGACGCGCGCCGCATCACGCTCGACGCGATCCGCGAGCACGCGAGGAAGCCCGCATGACGACGCACGGCGTGCGGCCAACGCGTTCGGCGCTGCGCCGGCGGCTGCCCGCGTATGCGGCCCGAGCGGCCGCACTCGCGCTGCTGCTCGTGCTGCTGTTGCGCCCCACGTGGCTGCAAGGACTGTTCGCACCGTTCGCGGACAACGGCGCGCCGGTCATCTACGATCGCGCGAGCCTGCTCGATCTCACGCTCGCGCACCTCGGCACGGTCGCGCTGTCGAGCGCGATCGGCACGATTGTCGCGGTCGCGGCCGGCATCTTCGTCACGCGGCCGGCCGGCGCGGATTTCCTGCCGGTCGCGCGCAGCGTCGTCGACATCGGCCAGACCTTCCCGCCGGTCGCGGTGCTCGCACTCGCGGTGCCGGCCGTCGGTTTCGGATTGAAACCCGTGCTGATCGCGCTCGTGCTGTACGGGCTCCTGCCTATTTTCGAAAGCACGATCGCGGGGCTCGAAGACGTGCCGCGCGACGTCGTCGACGCCGCGCGCGGGATGGGGATGAGCGGCTGGCAGCAACTGGTGTCGGTCGAGCTGCCGCTCGCGTTTCCGGTGATCGTCAACGGCGTCCGGCTCGCGGTCGTGATCAATCTCGGCACCGCGACGATCGGCTCGACGGTCGCCGCGCGCGGGCTCGGCGACGTGATCATCGCGGGCCTGCAGACGTCGAACACCGCGTTCGTGCTGCAGGGCGGCGTGATCGTCGGGCTGCTCGCGGTGCTCGTCAGCGATGCGATCGGCGCGATTGCGCGGGTGGCGGCCGCGCGGCGCGCATAGGCGGTTCGCGTCGCTTTCCCGTGCACGGGGAAATGAGGATACGTTCCCGGAACCGGCGGCGACGTTCATCCGGACTCCGATGCGTGTCCGTGCAACGATCGGCCCATCGATCGTCGCGAACCGATACAAGCCTACACGGCGCTTTCATTCGAGCCGGCGCTCGACCACCGGCGGCGATTGGCCGATATACTATGCGCCTCCCAATTCCCCGCACTCCACCATGCGACGGTTTTTCTGGCTGATCGTGCTTTCGCTCGGCATCGCGCAACAGGCGTCGGCGCAGCAAGCGCCCGCGCTGCCTGCGTCCTCGCCCGAAGCGGCCGCATCGGCACCGTCCGTCGCATCCGCGCCGCTCGCCAACGCCAACGATCAGCCGAACGAAGCAAACCGCCGCATCACGTCCTACCTGACGAAAAAATTCGGCGTCGCGAAGGAACGGGCCGCGAAGCTCGCCGATATCGTGAGCGTTACTGCGACGAAATATTCGCTGCCGCCGGCACTCGTTTACGCCATCATTTCGATCGAATCGCGCTTCCAGGAAAAGGCGCGCGGCCAGCACGGCGCGACGGGGCTGATGCAGGTCGTGCCGGCCGCGCACCGCGGCCTGCTGCGCAACGTGAAGGATCTGACCGAGCCGAACGCGAACGTCGAGGTCGGGTCCGCGATCCTGTCGGGCTACGTGAGAGCGGCCGGCGGCAACGTGCAGGCCGGGCTGAAGAACTATGGCGGTTCGAACGCGTACGCGGCGAAGGTGATGCAGCGGGTCGATTCGTTCCGCTTCGTGCTCGAACCCGACGACGATGCGAAAGCCGGGATGATGCCCGTCAACGCGCCAGCTGCTCCCGCTTCGGCCGTCCGCACCTCATCATCGCTCGCGCCGCGCTGAGCGTCGCCCGGGCCCCGGTGACGGGCCGCGCACGCGCTGCCGCGCCGGCCCGTTCGGCGCAACATCACGCGCCCGTTTCAACCGTCTCCTCCAGATAGCGCAGCATTACGCCCTCGAGCGCCTGAAGCGCGGCAGCCGGGTCCGCGATCGTCACGTCGCGACTCAGCGCCACGGCCGCCTTCATCAGGTGTTGCACGATCGCCGCTCGCACCGCAAGCTCGCCGGCCGGCATGCCGGGCGCGAGCGCCTCCAGCACCGTCCCGATCGCGCCGCGCAAGCGCGTGCGCACATCAAGCGCGCCCGGCAACGCGAAATCGTACGCATCGACCAGCACGACAAACGCCGGATGCGCGACCCGGAACGTCACGAACGCCGTCGTCAGACGCGCCGCGAGCGGCACTAGATCGCCGGACGACGCCAGTGTGCGTAACTGATCGAGCTCGTCGCCAAGCGACGCCAGATAGTGCTCGAGCAGCCCCGCGGCCACCTGTTCCTTGGTCGGAAAGAACTGGTACAGCGAACCGATCGACGAATCGGCGCGCGCCGCAATCGCCGTCATCGTCGTCGCTTCGTACCCCTTTTCCGCGAATTCCACGCCCGCGGCGTCCAGCAGCGCGGCGACGCGCGCTCGGCCGCGCGCCCGGCTGGGTGCCTTCGCGGACGGCACGGCGTCGCCCGCCGAACGGCTTGACTTTTGTGAGTCCATCCTCATATATTTGAATGTGAGACGACCCTCACAATACAGGTTCGTCCTGTCCCAATCAATCGAGAGCCATCATGCTGGACACACTGGATCCCCGTACCACCGCCCTTGTTCTCGTCGACCTGCAGCAAGGCATCCTCGGCTTCGCGAAAGCGCCGCGCACCGGCGACGCCGTGCTGGCCGCCGCCGCACCGCTTGCGAAGCGCTTTCGTGAAGCCGGCGCGCCGGTCGTGCTGGTGCGCGTCGGCTGGAGCGCGGATTTCGGCGACGCGCTGAAGCAGCCCGTCGACCAGCCAGCAACGCCGCCCGCGGCAGGCCTGCCGCCGGACTGGTGGACCTTTCCGGACGTGCTCGACGCCGCGCCATCCGACCTCCTGATCACCAAGCGGCAATGGGGCGCATTCCACGGCACCGAACTGGATCTCCAGTTGCGCCGGCGCGGTATCCGGACGATCGTGCTCGGCGGCATCTCGACGAACATCGGCGTCGAATCGACTGCCCGCGCGGCCTACGAGCACGGCTATTCGATCGTGTTCGTCGAGGATGCGATGAGTTGCGCGGCCGCCGACCAGCACGACGCGTCGCTGCGTTTCATCTTCCCGAGACTCGGCCTCGTGCGCTCCTCCGCCGACGTGCTCGCCGCTCTCGCGGGCTGAAGGCGGACAATGGCACGCCGCGGCATGGCCGGCCTGCACGCAGCACGGCGCGCGACGAGATCGGCCGCCGCGTCCGTCGCCAGCGCGCTCGATCTCCGGGCGCTAACCCGCGCGTCGCTCGTGCTGCTTCCGCTCGTCTCGCTCGCGTTGGCGACCGGCCGCGCGGAATGGCTGATTGCGTCGATCGTCACGATCGCGCTGCTGGTCGGCGTCGAGCGCGTCGCGCTCGCGCCGTTGGGCGCCGCCGCGCATGGCCTGCTTGTCTGCGCGGGATTCGTCGTGCTGATGGCGGCACTGGCGTGGCCACCCGCCTTCGTCGCGGCAACCGCCGCGCTCGGCGCCGCGTCGATTGCCATCACCGCATGGGGCCGCACGCTGCGCTCGCTCGGCAGCTATACGTTCATTCCCGTGCTGTATCTCGCCTTCGAAAGCGCGGAAGGCGTCGCGCACGGCGCGCTCGTACCGCGCGCGCTCGCGGTCCTGCCGTTCCTGCTGGCGGGCACACTGCCGGTCATCGCGCTAGCGCTCGCCGATCTCGCACGCGGCTCCGGCGACAGCCGCCGCGCGCGCTGCCTGGCCTGGGCCCGGCGCACCGATTACGGCGATCGCGCGTGGTCGGTCGAACTGATGCTGACCGTCGCGATCGCGGTGGGCGGCGCGGCCGCGCTGGTCGAATGGCGGCACATCGAGCACGGGCAATGGATGATCTGGTCCGCGGCAAGCGTCGTAACGGGTAGCACGGCAAGCGCGCGCGCCAAGTTTGCCGACCGCGTGCTGGGTGTACTGGCCGGCGTGCCGGTCGGCATCTTCATCGGGCTGCAGGTACCGGACGATCCCGCCACGCGCGCCTGGGTCGTGTTTGCAACCCTGCTCACGCTCGTCGGCATCCGCCCCTACCGGCTCGCGTTCGCGACGCGCTGCGCATGCGCGGCGACGGCACTGGTCGTCGCCGGGCACGCGTGGGCCTTTGCCGGCGAACGCCTCGTCAACGTCGCGCTGGGCAGCGCCATCGGGCTCGCGTGCGCGCTCGCCGCACCGGTGATTGCGCGCCGCCTGCCGGATCGTCGGCCCGCCGCTGCCCCCGCTGTCACCCCTGCGCGAAATGCGCGCGCAGAAACTCGATGAAAATCTGCGTCTTCGCGGGCAGCAAGCGCGTTTCCGTCATCGCATAGACCGGCACCGGCGCGCCCTCCCATCCGGGCAGCACGCGACGCAACCTTCCGGCGGCCACGTCGTCGGCCACGACCTCCTCCGGCATCTGGATGATCCCCGCATCATGCACGGCCAGCTGCCGGTTCATGCCGACGCTGTTCACGACGAACCGCCCGCCCACCGGCACCTCGATCTCCCGCGCGCCGTCATGCAACGTCCACGCATCGACGCGCTGCACGCTCAGGCACTGATGCCGCGTCAGGTCGTCCGGCTCGCGCGGCTCGCCCGAGCGCTCCAGATAGCGCGGCGACGCATACAAGTAATTGCGGAACGTGGCGAGCCGCCGCGCGACGAGCTGCGAATCCGCCGATTCGCCGATACGGATCGCGACGTCGAACGGCTCGCTCACCAGATCGACGCGCCGTGACGTCAGCTCGAAATCGAACGTCAGCTTCGGATGACGGTTCGCGAATTCGACGATCAGCGGCGTCAGGTAGATCACCGCGAAATCGACCGGAAACGACGCGCGCAGCACGCCCGATGGTTCGGCCAGCAGCTCGCCGAGCTGCTCGTGCGCGAGCCGCGCCTCGTCGACGATGCGCTTGCAGCGCTCGAAATACAGCTGCCCGGCCTCCGTCAGCTCGATCCGGCGCGTCGTGCGATGCAGCAGCCGCAAGCCGATCGCCTTTTCCAGCGCGCCGATCCGCCGCGACAGCGTCGAATTCGGCATCCCAAGCGCGTCGGCCGCGCTGCGAAAACCCTTCGCCTTCACGACCTCCACGAACAGCGCCATGTCGTTCAGCAGTTCCACGCCCACTGCTCCATCAATGGATCAATGTTATCCAAACTACCATATTTATCTCGAAAAAGAAGCAATGGATGATGTGTCCATGGCGGCAAGGCTGGCGCAACGGTGCGCGGCCGGCGCCCGATACGGTATCGCCCCGGTGCCGTTACCAGACCCTCAAGGAGCACGCATCATGGACGCACTGTTCACCCCGGCCCGTGTCGGCCGCTACACGCTGCAGAACCGCCTGGTCATGGCACCGATGACGCGCAGCCGCGCCGCGTTCGACGGCACGCCCGGCGAGTGGGCCGCCGAGTACTACGCACAACGCGCGGGCCTCGGCCTGATCGTCAGCGAAGGTACGCAACCGTCGGACGACGGCCAGGGCTACCTGACGACGCCCGGCATCTATACCGATGCGCACGTCGCCGGCTGGAAGGCGATCAGCGACCGCGTGCACGCGCGCGGCGGCCGCCTGTTCATCCAGTTGATGCACGTGGGGCGCATGTCGCACCCCGACAACACGCCGCATCATCGCCAGGGCGTCGCGCCGTCGGCGATCGCGCCGGGCGTGCCGATGTTCACGATGAAGGGGATGCAGGAGATTCCCGCGCCGCGCGCGCTGACGACGGACGAGGTGCGCGACACCGTGAACGACTTCCGCTTCGCCGCGCGCCGCGCGATCGAGGCCGGTGCCGACGGCGTCGAGATCCATGGCGCGAACGGGTATCTGGTCCAGCAGTTCTTCGCGCCGAACGCCAATACGCGCAGCGACGCCTACGGCGGTTCGATCGAGAATCGCGCGCGCTTCGCGATCGAGGTCGCCGAGGCGATCGCCGACGAGATCGGCGCGGACCGCACCGCGATCCGCCTGTCGCCCGGCACTACGTTGTGGGGAATCGACGAAGGCGCGGAAGGGCCGGACCTGTACCGCCACCTGGCGACGCAGCTCGACCGGCTTGGCCTCGCGTACCTGCACGTGATGCACCAGGGCGACGAGCCGCTGCTCGCGGACCTGCGCGCGCGCTGGAACGGCACGCTGATCGTGAACCGGCCGGGCCGCGCGCGCGACGCGATCGGTACGGATGTCGCAGCGGGCCTCGCCGATCTCGAAGCGTACGGCCAGATGGTGCTCGCGAATCCGGATTTCGTGACGCGGCTGAAGACGGGCGCACCGCTGAACGACGCGCAGCGCGACACGTTCTTCGGCGGCGATGCGCGCGGGTATGTCGACTATCCGGCATTGAGCGGCGCGGCGGCGGCGTAAAGGTCGCGCGCGAATGTCGGAGCAGATCGGTGCGAACCTTCCATGCCGGGTCGTCCGAAAAACCGTAATCATCGTGACGGGCATCGTCGGTCAAATTTGTCCGACCGGCGAGCCATTGGCCGAAATACAGGCAATGTGCCATCAGGCCCCCTCCGGCGAAGCCGGCGGCACAGCCTGGACTGCCATGTGTTCAAGCAATGCCTTGCGGGCCACGGGCACTTCGCGTTTCGGCACGACGAGCAGATTGAGACCGAAACCGTCCAGTACCTTGAACAATTTTTCGAGGCTCACTGCCCGGCCATTTTCCAGCCGCGACAGCACGTCCTTGGAGACCCCGAGCAAATCGGCCGCGTCGTCGATCCGCATCCGGTGCTGCGCTCGCCGGTTGCGAATGAGCGCCCCCATCGCTGCCAGATCCTGAGCCAGTGGGTCGGGAGTCGCGATTGGCTTCGGTAAGGTTCGGGCCATAATTCCGGGTTTTCAGGAACAAAGAAAGTTGCCTGCTCAGCGGAGCTATTGTTCGCATATTTCAGGAATTATTCAAGACGACAAACTATGCCGTCCGTCTCCCTGGATCCTTCACTCAAATCTGCCCCGCCGCCCCCGTCCACCGCAAATAATCCCCGCGCGTCCAGTCGAGCGACACGCCGACGCGCTTCGTGCCGGGCCGGATCTTCGGCTTGTACACCGACAGCGTCAGCGACTCCAGCGCCGGCCATTCGCGGAACGACAGCACCGCGATATCGGCGACGAGCGTCTCCAGCAGCCGCGTATGCGGCTTGTGCGACAGAAACGACGCGACGCGCGCGCAATAGCCGTCGTAATCGATCCACTCGCCCTGCTCGCTCGGCTCGCAGCGATACCCGAGCCGCGCATCGATCACTATCGGTTGCGGCGCTTCATGCTCGTGAGCATGAATGCCGATCCGCGCGGGCACCTTCAGTTCGTCGACGAACACGCTCCAGCCGCGCCCGCGCAGGCGCGGCGCGTCGATCGCCACGAACGGTTCGTCGAACGGCTTCATGACGCGAGCGGCGCGGCCGCGTCGAGCATGATGCGCACGAAGTAGTCGGCGAAGCTGCGGCGCAGCACGATCTCGAACGCATCGTCGCCGGTCGGGATCAGCACGATCGACGACTTGAAGTAATGCGACTGCGCGCACTGGCCCGGCTTGAACGCACGCGGATGGAGATCGAGCGGGCAGCCGCGCGCGAGCACGTCGCGCACGCGTTCGCCGCTGATCTCGACGACCGTGTAGCCGCTGCCGACATCGACGGCCGCCGAATACGTGCCCTGCACGGCCTCCGCGAGCTTCGCCTCGAGCACGCCGGCCTGCACCGGCCCGTTCGAGCGCACGAGCCACTCGTCGGGGCCGAGCCACAGCACGTCGTACTCGGCGCCGCGCACGACCGTGTTCGGCTGCGCGGGCGGCCGGCAGCCGACCACGCGCTCGAACGCGCTCACGAACGCCGGATCGCTCAACTCGCCGCGCACGTTGACGAGGTCGAGGAAGGGCCGCTCGCGCAGCATGAACTTCTTCGATGCGCGAGCCTGGTGCGTCTTCAGCACGTCGGCCGCGCCGACGAACGGCGATTCAAGCGTCACGCCGCCCGCGCCCGCCACCTGCGTCTGGTTTCTCGTTTCATTCCACATGCTGGCGCACCCCTTCGGTATCGTAGAAAACCGGGCTCGAGATCTTCGCGGTGATGCGCTTGCCGTTGGCCAGCGGAATCACGACGCTCTCGCCCATCTTGTTCAGGCCGCCCTTCACCACCGCAAGCGCGATCGAGCGCTTCAGGATCGGGCTGTAGTAGCTCGACGTCACGTGTCCGATCATCGGCGTCGGATCGACCGCCGACACCTGCGTGTCCTTCTCGATGATCTGCGCGCCTTCCGGCAGCACGAACTGCTCGTCCTCGGTCAGCAGGCCGACGAACTGCTTGCGGCCTTCCTTGCTGGTATCCGAGCGCGCGAGCGAACGCTTGCCGAGGAAGTCCTTCGACTTCGCGACGACCCCGCCCATCCCGAGGTCGTACGGCGTGACCGAGCCGTCGGTATCCTGGCCGACGATGATGTAGCCCTTCTCCGCGCGCAGCACGTGCATCGTCTCGGTGCCGTACGGCGTGATGTCGAATTCGGCACCGGCCGCCATCAGCGCTTCCCATACCGCACGGCCCGCGTTCGCCGGCACGTTCACTTCATAGGCCAGTTCGCCCGAGAAGCTGATCCGCATCACGCGCGCCTTCGCGCCCGCGACAGTGCCGTTGCGGTAGCTCATGAACGGGAACGCTTCGTTGCCGAAGTCGATATCCTGGCACACCTTCTGCACGACCTTGCGGCTCTTCGGGCCGACCACCGCGAACGTCGCCCAGTGATCGGTGACGGACGAGAGCCGCACCTTCATGTCGGGCCATTCAGTCTGCAGCCAGCGTTCGAGCCATGTGAGCACGCGCGCCGCGCCGCCCGTCGTGGTCGTCATCATGAAATGCTGGTCGGCGAGGCGCACCGTCACGCCGTCGTCGAACACCATCCCGTTCTCGTCGAGCATCAGCCCGTAGCGGCACTTGCCGACTTCGAGCTTGTTCCACGGGTTCGTGTACATCCAGTTCAGCAGCTTCACCGCATCGGGGCCCTGGATGTCGATCTTGCCGAGCGTCGACGCGTCGAGAATGCCGACGCTGTTGCGCACCGCGAGGCATTCGCGCTTCACGGCCGCGTGCAGATCTTCGCCGTTCTTCGGGAAATACCACGGCCGCTTCCAGTTGCCGACGTCCTCGAACAGCGCGCCGTGCTCGACGTGCCATTCATGTACGCAGGTCTTGCGGATCGGGTCGAGGAAATCGCCGGTCTCGCGGCCCGCGAACGTGCCGAACGACACGGGCGTGTAGTTCGGGCGGAACGTCGTCGTGCCCGTTTCCGGAATCGACTTGCCGAGCGCCTGCGCGAGGATCGCCATCCCGTTGATGTTGCCGAGCTTGCCCTGGTCGGTGCCGAAGCCCATCGCCGTGTAGCGCTTCACGTGCTCGACCGATTCGAAGCCTTCGCGCGCGGCGAGCAGGATGTCGGCGGCCGACACGTCGTTCTGGAAGTCGACGAACTGCTTCGGCCCGCGCGCCGCGGCCTCGCGGCTGCCGACGAGCCACAGCGGCTGCAGTGCGCCTTCGACGGTTTCGGCAACCTGCGGTGCGGCAGGGCGCTGCGCGGCCGTGAAGCCCGCCGCCTTCGCCGCTTCCGCGCCCACATCGACCGCGAGCCGCAGCGCGCGCGCCAGGCCGAATTCGCCCGCCGCCGCACCGATGCTGGCCTCTGCCTGCACCGGCTTGCCCGGCAGGAAGCACGCCTTCTCGTCGTTCCAGCAGGCCTTGCCGCCCGATTGCGCGAACAGGTGCAGCACGGGGCTGAAGCCGCCCGACATCGCGACGAGGTCGCACGGCAGCGTCTGCAGCTTGCCGCCCACCTGGCCGTTCGTGCTGGACGCGACGTCGACCGACGATACGCGCCACTTGCCCGATGCCGCGGTCACGACCGCGCCGCTCATCACCGTCACGCCCTGCCGCTTCGCAGCGGCCGGCAGCGCGCCGTTCGACGATGCGCGCGAATCGACGACCGTCACCTTCGCGCCGCACGCCTTCAGGTCGAGCGCGGTCTGGTACGCGCGGTCGTTGTTCGTGAACACGACCACGTTGCGGCCCGGCAGCACGCCGAAGCGATGCACGTAGGTGGACACGGCCGACGCGAGCATCACGCCCGGCAGGTCGTTGTTGCCGAACACGATCGGACGCTCGTGCGCGCCGGTCGCGAGGATCACGCGCTTCGCGCGGACCTTCCACAGCAGCTCGCGCGTGCCCTTGCGCATCGACACCGGCAGGTGATCGGTCAGGCGCTGCGTGACCGTCACGAGGTTGTGGTCCTGGTAGCCGAACGCGGTGCTGCGCGACAGGATCGTCACGTCGGGCAGCTTGCGCAGCTCGGCCTCGATCTTCTCGACCCACTGCAGCGCGGGCTTCGCGTCGATCTCGGCGCGGCACGACAACAGGCTGCCGCCGAGCTCGCGCTGGTCGTCGACGAGGATCACGCGCGCGCCGGCCACGGCCGCCGCATGCGCGGCCGCGAGGCCCGACGGGCCGCCGCCGACGACGACCACGTCGCAGTGCGCGTAGCACTTGTCGTAGCGATCGGCGTCGAGCGCCTCGGGCGCCTTGCCGAGGCCGGCCGCCTCGCGAATCTTCTCTTCGTACTTCGGCCACATCTTGCGCGGCCACATGAAGGTCTTGTAGTAGAAGCCGGCCGGCAGGAAGCGCGAGAACTTCTGGTTGATCGCGTACTTGTCGTTCTCGAGCGTCGGCTCGGCGTTCACGCTCGTCGCGACGAGCCCCTGGTACAGCTCGATTTCGGTCGCGCGCGCGTTCGGCACCGTGTACGGGCCCGATTCGAGCTGCACGACGGCATTCGGTTCCGCGACGTCCGCCGTCACGATCCCGCGCGGACGGTGGTACTTGAAGCTGCGCGCGACGAAATGCACGCCGTTCGCGAGCAGCGCGGACGCGAGCGTGTCGCCCTGGAAGCCCTGGTACGTGCGGCCGTTGAACGTGAACGTCAACGGAATCGCGCGATTGATGCGGCCACCGGTGCCGAGACGGTCTTTCTGGCTCATTTGCTCGTGCCCTCTTCGTGTGCGTTGCCGGCGGCCGCGCCGCTGATGGCAGCCCCACCGAACGTTTCGTATCCCTTGATATCGTAGGTCACCGTGTCGCGCGTGGCCTTGAACCAGCGGCGGCAGCCCTGCGTGTGCAGCCATTGCTCCTTGTGCAGCCCGCGCTTGTTCTCGCGCATGAACACGTACTCGCCCCATTCGCGGTCGGTCATGTTCTCGTTGTTGACGGGGCGCACGATGTCGGCTTCGCCGCCGCACGAGAATTCGGATTCGGCGCGCGGCCCGCACCACGGACATTCGATCAGCAACATGTTTCTTTCTCCAATGGTGGGTTTAGTGCGCAACGGCTGCAGCGCCGTGCTCGTCGATCAGGTGGCCCGTGTAGAAGCGGTCGAGCGCGAACGGCGCGTTCAGCGGATGCGGTTCGTCGCGCGCGATCGTGTGCGCGAACACCCAGCCCGAGCCGGGCGTCGCCTTGAAGCCGCCGGTGCCCCAGCCGCAGTTGAAATAAAGGCCCTTCACGTCGGTCTTGGTGATGATCGGGCACGCGTCCGGCGACACGTCGACGATGCCGCCCCACTGGCGGTTCATCCGCACGCGCGAGAACACCGGGAACATCTCGACGATCGCCTGCAGCGTGCTTTCGATGATGTGGAAGCTGCCGCGCTGGCCGAAGCCCGTGTACTGGTCGATGCCCGCGCCGATCACGAGGTCGCCCTTGTCGGACTGGCTGATATACGCGTGCACCGCGTTCGACATGATCACCGAGTTGACGACCGGCTTGATCGGCTCGGACACCAGCGCCTGCAGCGGGTGGCTTTCGATCGGCAGACGCACGCCGGCCATGTCGGCGAGCGTCGTCGTGTTGCCGGCCGCGACCACCGCGACCTTCTTCGCCTTGATGAAGCCCTTCACCGTATCGACGCCGACCACCGCGCCGCCTTCGCGGCGAATGCCCGTCACCTGGCAGTTCTGGATGATGTCGACGCCGGCGCGGTCCGCGCCGCGCGCGAAGCCCCAGGCCACCGCGTCGTGGCGTGCAACGCCCGCACGGCGCTGGATCGATGCGCCGAGCACCGGGTAACGGCTGTTCAGGTTGATCGTCGGCTCGATTTCCTTGATCTGCGCGGGCGTCAGGAACTCGGCATCGACGCCGTTCAGCCGGTTCGCGTTGACGCGGCGCTCGGTGTCGCGCACGTCCTGCAGCGTATGCGCGAGGTTCATCACGCCGCGCTGGCTGAACATCACGTTGTAGTTCAGGTCCTGCGACAGCCCTTCCCACAGCTTCATCGCCTTCTCGTACAGCGCGGCCGATTCGTCCCACAGATAGTTCGAGCGCACGATCGTCGTGTTGCGCGCGGTGTTGCCGCCGCCGATCCAGCCTTTCTCGAGGATCGCGACGTTCGTGATCCCGTGTTCCTTCGCGAGGTAGTACGCGGTCGCGAGGCCGTGGCCGCCGCCGCCGACGATCACGACGTCGTATTCCTTCTTCGGTTCCGGGCTCTTCCACTGCTTTTCCCAGTTCTCGTGATACGAGAGGCCGTTGCGGAACAGGCTGAATATCGAGTAGCGGCTCATGATGATTGACCCTTCGTTAGCATTCGATGACGTTCACGGCGAGACCGCCGCGCGACGTTTCCTTGTATTTCGTCTTCATGTCGGCGCCGGTCTCACGCATCGTCTTGATCACGGAATCGAGCGACACGTAGTGCTGGCCGTTGCCCTTGAGCGCCATGCGCGACGCGTTCAGCGCCTTGATCGCGCCCATCGCGTTGCGCTCGATGCACGGGATCTGCACGAGCCCGCCGACCGGATCGCAGGTCATGCCCAGGTTGTGCTCCATGCCGATCTCGGCGGCATTCTCGACCTGGTCGGGCGTGCCGCCCATCACGGCGGAGAGCGCGGCCGCGGCCATCGAGCACGCGACGCCCACTTCGCCCTGGCAACCGACTTCCGCGCCGGAGATCGACGCGGTTTCCTTGTAGATGATCCCGATCGCCGCGGCCGTCAGCAGGAATTCGACGATGCCGGCTTCGTTCGAGCCCGGCACGAACTTCACGTAGTAGTGCAGCACCGCGGGAATCACGCCGGCCGCACCGTTGGTCGGCGCGGTGACGACGCGCCCGCCCGCCGCGTTTTCCTCGTTGACGGCCATCGCGTACAGGTTGACCCAGTCGAGCATCGACAGCGGGTCACGCAGCGACTCTTCCGAACGCGCGCGCAGGTTACCGTTCATCTCGGCCGCGCGGCGCTTCACGCGCATCGGGCCCGGCAGCTCGCCTTCGACCTTGCAGCCGCGCTCGACGCATGCGGCCATCGTGCGCCAGATCGCGAGCAGCCCGGCGCGCACTTCGTCGGCGGGGCGCAGCGCGCTTTCGTTGCGCAGCATCAGCTCGGCGATCGACAGCCCGTGTTCGCGGCACTGGCGCATCAGGTCGTCGCCGGTGCGGAACGGATAGGGCACCTCGACCGCCGCGCGCACGCCGTTCACGCGATCGCCGTCGCGGTTCACGACGAAACCGCCGCCGACCGAGTAATACTCTTTCTCGACCAGCAACTGGCCGTGTTCGTCGAATGCCTGGAAGCGCATCCCGTTCGGGTGCACGATGCTCGTGCCGCTCATCAGCTTGCGAAAGAAGCCGATGTGCTCCTTTTCCTCGAAGCGGACCGTCTGCTTGCCGAGCAGCGACAGCGACTTCTCCGCGCGGATCGCGGCGAGCCGCGGCTCGATCAGGTCGGGATCGATCGTGTCGGGCAGGTGGCCCTCGAGGCCGAGCAGCACGGCCTTGTCGGTGCCGTGGCCCTTGCCGGTCGCGCCCAGCGAGCCGTACAGCTCGACCCGCACGCGGCGCACGAAGCCGAGCAGGTTCGCGTCCTCGACGTGCGACGCGAAGCGGCACGCGGCGATCATCGGGCCGACCGTATGCGAACTGGACGGGCCGATGCCGATCTTGAACAGGTCGAACGCGCTGACGTTCATCTGGCTTCCTCTGGATGACATGCGTGGAATGACGTTGGGCACCAGTACATCAAAGCGTAAAATTGGCCGATAGAACAAAAACGGCATCGGCGTGGGATAGCGCCGCCAAGCGCCGCGCCGGCCGGTGCAAAAGTACGGTTTGGCGATGGTTCGCGACGGAAAACCACAAGTCCGGCCGAAGCCGATCGGCGACGCTGGCTACATCCGCGCCGCCCCGGCAGCCGTACCCGCAACCAGAGTGATATGAGTGAGACCGCCTGCCCGGCGTGACGAGATTGGCCGCGATGACACCCGACGTACCCGCTTCCCCCCTTGCAGAACCCGCACCGCGGCGCATCCGCTTCGGCATCGTGCTGCTGCCGAACTTCACGCTGACGGCCTTCTCGGGTTTCGTCGACATGCTGCGGCTGTCGGCCGACGACGGCGACTACAGCAAGCCCGTGCGCTGCGCGTGGAGCGTGATCGGCGAGACCCTCGCGCCGGTGCGCGCGAGTTGCGGGATCCAGATCACGCCGTGGGAGACGTTCGACGCGTCCGAACCGTTCGACTATGTGGTCGTGGTCGGCGGGCTGCTGCATTCGGGGCCGCAGGCGGGCCCCGAAACGCTCGACTTCGTCCGCCGCGCGGCGGCCGGCGGCGCGACGGTCGTCGGGATCTGCACCGGCGTGTTCACGCTGATGCGCGCCGGCGTGCTCGACGGCTACCGCACCTGCGTGAGCTGGTTCCACTACTGGGATTTCATCGAACGCTTCCCGTCCGCCGATCCCGACCTGCTGATCGCCGACCGGCTGTTCGTGATCGACCGGCGCCGGATCACCTGTTCGGGCGGCCGCGCGTCGATCGACGTCGCCGCCGCGATCCTGCTGCGCCATTTCGACCACGCGACCGTGCAGAAGGCGCTGCGCATCCTGCTCGTCGGCGAGATGCAGAAGGGCAACGCGCCGCAGCCGCACCCGCCGGGGCTCGAACCCGCGACGCACCCGAAGGTCAAGCGCGCGATTCTCCTGATGGAACAGCATGTCGGGCGCACGCTGCCGCTCGATGAACTGGCGTGCAAGCTCGACCTGTCGACACGGCAGCTCGAACGGCTGTTCAAGGCCGAGACGGGCAAGAGCCCGCAGGTGTTCGCGAAGCAGGTGCGGCTGCGCACCGCCGCGTGGCTGCTGACGAGTTCGGACCGGACGGTCGCCGATATCGCGTCGAGCTGCGGGTTCGCCGATGCGTCGCACCTCGGGCGCGAATTCCGCAAGCAGTTCGGCGTGCCGCCGGCCACCTATCGCGAGCGCGGCGGCGAAGCGGCGGAAGCCGGCGCGGCAATGGCGGCCGACCCCGTCGAGGACATCGCCGACTGACGGCCACGGGCATCCGCCCCTTCCCGATCGACCGTAGAACGGCACGCAATCGCGCCGGTTTCGACTCATTTGGAACCGGTTTCAGTCGATTTGACCGACGTTGCACGCCGTAGATCGAGGGTTATTCCGGATGCTTCACCTCGCTCAAATTTATATGATGACCATATCACCTTACAAACCTGAGTGCCATGTTCGAGAAAATTCCCGCCCGCGCGATGAGCGATCACGTCGCGCAGCAACTGCTCAAGCAGATCGAAGTCGGCAGTTTCTCGGCCACCGGCAAGCTGCCGACCGAAGCCGTGCTCGCGCAGGAATTCGGCGTGAGCCGCACCGTAATCCGCGAGGCGATCTCGCGGCTGAAGAACGAGGGCGTGGTCGAGCCGCGCCAGGGCAGCGGCGTGTACGTGAACCAGCACGGCGCGATCCGGCCGCTGCGAATCGACTACGCGGAAGCGGTCGAAGCGAGCTCGCTGCCGCACCTGCTCGCGGTGCGCCGCGCGATCGAGGCTGAAGTCGCGGCCGAAGCCGCGCTGCACCACTCCGCCGACGACATGGCCGACATCGACGATGCGCTGCGCAAGATCGACGCCGCAGTCTCAGAAGGGCGCGACGGCGTCGCGGAAGACGTCGCGTTCCACCGCACGATCGCCGCTGTCACCGGCAACCCGTATTTCCTGAAGACGCTGCAGTTCCTGAACCAGTACCTCGAAGCCGGCGTGAAGGTCACGCGGGGCAACGAAGCGACGCGCGACGATTTCTCGCGCCAGGTGCGCGACGAACACGCGGCGATCGCCGACGCGATCCGCGCGCGCGACCCGATGGCGGCGCGCAACGCGGCGCGCACGCACATGTACAACGCCGCCCGCCGTCTCGCGGAAGCCGGCATCTGCTGAAGCCGGCGGCGCCTGCCGAGCCAGGCGCCGCCGTTGTCCCGAACCTCTTCCGAATCGATCAAGGTTGACCATGTCACGAAATGTTGGAGTCATCGGCCTCGGCGCGATGGGCCTCGGCGTCGCCCGCTCGCTGCTGCGCGCAGGCTTGCGCGTGCACGCGTGCGACGTGCGCGACACCGTGCTGCAGGCGTTCGCCGCCGAAGGCGGCATTGCCTGCGCGACGCCGGCCGAACTCGGCGCACAGTGCGACGTCGTCGTCACGCTCGTCGTCAATGCCGCACAAACGGAAACGGTGCTGTTCGGCGAGCACGGCGCGGTCGCGGCGATGAAGCCGGGCGGCGTCGTGATCGCGAGCGCGACCGTCGCGCCCGAATTCGCGGTCGCGCTCGGCGCACGCATCGAGGCCGCCGGCCTGCAGATGCTCGATGCGCCCGTGTCGGGCGGCGCCGCGCGCGCGGCATCGGGCGAGATGACGATGATGACGTCGGGCCCGGCCGCCGCGTACGCGGGCTGTGAGGACGTGCTCGCCGCGATCGCCGGCAAGGTCTATCGCCTGGGCAACGCGCACGGCATCGGCTCGAAGGTGAAGATCATCAACCAGTTGCTGGCCGGCGTGCACATCGCGGCAGCGGCCGAGGCGATGGCGCTGGGCCTGCGCGAAGGCGTCGATGCCGACGCGCTGTACGACGTGATCACGCACAGCGCCGGCAACTCGTGGATGTTCGAGAACCGCGTGCCGCACATCCTGAACGGCGACTACACGCCGCTGTCGGCCGTCGACATCTTCGTGAAGGATCTCGGCCTCGTGCTCGATACCGCGCGCCGCAGCAAGTTCCCGCTGCCGCTGTCGGCCACCGCACACCAGATGTTCATGAGCGCGTCGAGCGCCGGCCACGGCGGCGAGGACGATTCCGCCGTGATCAAGACTTTCCCCGGCATCACGCTGCCGCCCGCCCGCTGATTCGAACGACGTTCCCGCCATGACCGCTTCCGCTTCCCGTCCCCTGCTCGGCTGCATCGCCGACGACTTCACCGGCGCGACCGATCTCGCGAACATGCTCGTCAAGAGCGGCATGCGCACGGTGCAGACGATCGGCGTGCCCGCCGGCGACGCCGCAGTCGACATTGCAGTCGACACCGACGCGATCGTCGTCGCGCTGAAGTCGCGCACGATCCCCGCGGCCGATGCCGTCGCGCAATCGCTCGCCGCATACGAATGGCTGCGCGCGCAAGGCTGCCGGCAGTTTTTCTTCAAGTACTGCTCGACCTTCGACTCGACCGACGCGGGCAACATCGGGCCCGTCGCCGACGCGCTGCTCGATGCGGCCGGCGGCGGCTTCACGATCGCGTGCCCGGCGTTCCCGGAGAACGGCCGCACGATCTATCGCGGCCACCTGTTCGTCGGCGACGTGCTGCTGAACGAATCGGGCATGGAGAACCATCCGCTCACGCCGATGCAGGACGCGAACCTCGTGCGCGTGCTGCAGCGGCAGACGAAGTCGCCGGTCGGCCTGATCCGCTACGACACGATCGCGCTGGGCGCGGCCGCGGTGTGCGCGCGGATCGACCAGCTGCGCGCGGAAGGCGCGCGCTTCGCGATCGCCGACGCGCTGTCCGACCGCGACCTCTACGTGCTCGGCGAAGCCTGCGCGGGCCTGCCGCTCGTCACCGGCGGCTCGGGCGTCGCGCTCGGCCTGCCCGCGAATTTCCGCCGCGCGGAATTGCTGCCCGAGCGCGACAACGCGGCATCGTTGCCGCGCATCGACGGGCTGTCGGCCGTGCTCGCCGGCAGCGCGTCGAAAGCGACCAATGCGCAGGTCGCCGCGTGGCGCGCGACGCGGCCGAGCTTCCGCATCGATCCGCTCGCGGCGGCGCGCGGCGAGCCCGTCGTCGACGAAGCGCTCGCCTTCGCGCGCGCGCACCTGCCGCAGCCGGTGCTGATCTACGCGACCGCGACGCCCGACGAAGTGAAGGCCGTGCAGCAGGCGCTCGGCGTCGAGGCGGCCGGCCATCTCGTCGAAAGCACGCTCGCGGCGATCGCGAAGGGCCTGCGCGGACTCGGCGTGCGCAAGTTCGTCGTCGCCGGCGGCGAGACGTCCGGCGCGGTCGTGCAGGCGCTCGACGTGAAGTCGCTGCAGATCGGCGCGCAGATCGATCCGGGCGTGCCGGCCACGGCCACCATCGATGCACAGCCGCTCGGCCTCGCGCTGAAATCCGGCAACTTCGGCGCGATGGACTTTTTCGACAAGGCGCTGCGCGCGCTGGACGGAGCCGCATGATGAGCGACGAAGCGAAACTGCGCGAAGAGATCTGCGTCGTCGGTGCGAGCCTGTACGCACGCGGCCACGCGGTCGGCAGCGCCGGCAACATCAGCGCACGCCTGCCCGACGGCTGGCTGATCACGCCGACCGACGCGTGCCTCGGCCGGCTCGACCCGAACGACATCGCGAAAGTCGGCGCCGACGGCCAGCCCGTATCGGGCGGCAAGCCGTCGAAAACGCTCGCGCTGCATCGCGGCATCTACGCGCGCAACGCCGAAGCAAACGGCGTCGTCCACACGCATTCGACGCACCTCGTCGCGTTGACGCTCGCGGGCGTGTGGCGCGATACCGACGTGCTGCCGCCGATCACGCCGTACTACGTGATGAAGGTCGGCCACATTCCGCTGATTCGTTACCGCCGCCCGGGCGACCCGGCCGTCGCGGCCGAAGTCGCGGCGCTCGCCGACCAGGTGCGCGGCGTGCTGCTCGACCGTCTCGGCCCCGTGATGTGGGGGCCGTCGGTGTCGCACGCGTCGTATGCGCTCGAGGAGCTCGAGGAAACCGCACGGCTGTGGCTGATGACGAACCCGAAGCCCAAGCCGCTTTCCGATGCGGCGCTCGACGAACTGCGCGAAACCTTCGGCGCGCGCTGGTAACGCGGCGCGCACCCCGTACCGATTCTCATGCCCGCCGTGTGCGCGGGCCCTTCCGTCAGCACACACAAACGATCCGGCGGCGTACGCGCCGCCGGCACAAGACATCCCTGGAGACACGACGATGACTGCTCTTGACGCGGCCGCAGGCCGCTCGCCCGCCGCGCCCGCCCATGCGGCCGAACTCGACCGCACCTACAAGAAAGTGTTCTGGCGCATCGTGCCGTTCCTGATGCTCTGCTACGTGGTCGCGTATCTCGACCGCGTGAACGTCGGCTTCGCGAAGCTGCAGATGTCGCAGGATCTCGCGTTCAGCGAAACCGTGTTCGGCCTCGGCGCGGGCATCTTCTTCCTCGGCTACTTTCTGTTCGAACTGCCAAGCAACTTGCTGATGCACCGCCTCGGCGCGCGCATCTGGATCGCGCGGATCATGATCACGTGGGGCCTGCTGTCCGCGCTGTTCGCGTTCGTGAAGACGCCGACGCAGTTCTACGTGCTGCGCTTCCTGCTCGGCCTCGCGGAAGCCGGCTTCTACCCCGGCGTGATCCTGTACCTCACGTACTGGTTCCCGTCGCACCGCCGCGCGAAGATCATCGCGGTGTTCATGTCCGCGATTCCCGTGTCGGGCATCTTCGGCAACCCGCTGTCGGGCTGGATCATGGAGCGCTTTCACGGCGGCTCGGGCTTCCACGGCTGGCAATGGATGTTCATGATCGAAGCCGTGCCGGCCGTGCTGGTCGGCATCGCGACGATCCTGTATCTCGACAACAGCATCCGCGGCG
Source organism: Burkholderia sp. DN3021 (assembly GCF_049805555.1). Classification (NCBI taxonomy): domain Bacteria; kingdom Pseudomonadati; phylum Pseudomonadota; class Betaproteobacteria; order Burkholderiales; family Burkholderiaceae; genus Burkholderia; species Burkholderia sp. DN3021. Next base: position 219,091 of record NZ_JBNCAB010000001.1, read on the forward strand.
CGAAGTGGCTCGACGAGCGCGAGAAGCAGCTCCTCGAAGACGAAATCGCCGCGCAGCCGCAGGAACAGCAGAAGCATGGCCATTCGCTGAAGGCCGTGTTCTCCGACCCGCGCATGTGGTGGATGTCGCTTATCTACTTCGCGTTCGTCACGGGCCAGTACGGCCTCACGTTCTGGATGCCGACGCTCGTGAAATCGACTGGCATCACCGATACGCTCCAGATCGGCCTGCTGTCCGCGATCCCGTTCGTCGTCGCGATCGTCGTGATGAACCTGTTCGGCCACAGCGCGGACAAGCGCCGCGAACGCCGCTGGCACCTGATCGTGCCGGCGCTGATGGGCGCGGCCGGGTTTGCGGTCGCCGCGTCGTACTCGCACAATACGGCGGTGTCGATCGTGTTCCTGTCGCTCGCGGCAGGCGGCGTGCTGACCTGCGCACCGCTGTTCTGGTCGCTGCCGACCGCGTTCCTCGCGGGCTCCGCGGCCGCTGCCGGGATCGCGATCATCAACTCGGTCGGCAACCTCGCCGGTTTCGCGAGCCCCTACGTGATCGGCTACCTGAAGGACGTCACGCACAGCACGTCGTCCGGCATGTACGTGCTGGCCGCCATGCTCGTGATCGGCGCGATCGCCGTGTGGCTCACGCCCGCGAAACTCGTGAACCGCTGAGTCGGCCACCATTCGACGCGGGGCGCGGTATGCCCCGCCCCATTCATTCACAGGATCCGCTGCCATGCCACGCTTCGCCGCCAACCTCTCGATGATGTACAACGAGCACGCGTTCCTCGAACGCTTCGCCGCTGCCGCCTACGACGGCTTCAAGGCCGTCGAGTACCTGTTCCCGTACGACTTCGCCGCCGAGGACATCCGCGCGCGCCTCGACTCGCACAACCTCGAACAGGCGCTGTTCAACGCGCCGCCGGGCGACTGGGCCGCGGGCGAACGCGGCATCGCTTCGCTGCCGGGCCGCGAGGACGAATTCCGGCGCGGCATCGACCAGGCGCTCGACTATGCGCGCGTGCTCGGCAACAAGAAGCTGCACGTGATGGCCGGCATGGTCGCGCCCGGCGCCGACCGCGCACGCCATCGCGACACCTACCTGTCGAACCTGCGGCATGCGGCGCAGGCCGCCAACGCACGCGGCGTCACGATCCTGATCGAGCCGATCAACCAGCGCGACATGCCCGGCTATTTCCTGAGCCGCCAGGACGACGCGCAGGCGATCTGCGCGGAAGTCGGCGCGCCGAACCTGAAGGTGCAGTTCGACTGCTACCACTGCCAGATCGTCGAAGGCGATCTCGCGATGAAGCTCAAGCGCGATTTCGCGGGCATCGGCCACATCCAGATCGCGGGCGTGCCCGAGCGCCACGAGCCGGATCTCGGCGAACTCAACTACCCGTATCTGTTCGAGCTGATCGACGCGCTCGGCTACGACGGCTGGATCGGCTGCGAATACCGCCCAAAGGCCGGCACGTCGGCCGGCCTCGGCTGGCTCAAGCCGTACCTGTGATTCACGTATTCCGAAGAGGATAAAGAACATGAAAGTACTGATCACCGGCGGCGCCGGCTTTCTCGGCCAGCGCCTCGCACGCAAGCTGCTCGAGCGCGGCGAACTGACCGGCCCCGACGGCCGGATCGGCAAGATCGACGAACTGGTGCTGCTCGACGTCGTCAAGGGCAGCGATTTCGGCGACGCGCGCGTGACGTCGATCGTCGGCGACATCGCCGATCGCGCGGTGCTCGAAAGCGCGATCGACACGCAGACGGGCGCGATCTTCCACCTCGCGGCGATCGTCAGCGGGCAGGCCGAAGCCGATTTCGATCTCGGCATGCGGATCAACCTCGACGCATCGCGCACGCTGCTTGACGTGTGCCGCGCACGCGGCCACCAGCCACGCGTCGTGTTCACGAGCTCCGTCGCGGTTTACGGCGGCGCACTGCCCGACGTCGTGCAGGACGACACCGCGCTGAATCCGCAATCGTCGTACGGCGCCGAGAAGGCAATCGCCGAACTGCTGCTGTGCGACTACGCGCGGCGCGGCTTCGTCGACGGCCGCGTGCTGCGGCTGCCGACGATCAGCGTGCGGCCCGGCCGCCCGAACGCGGCCGCGTCGTCGTTCGCGAGCGGCATCATCCGCGAGCCGCTGAACGGCGAGGAAAGCGTGTGCCCGGTGCCGGGTTCGACGCGGCTGTGGCTGCTGTCGCCGCGCGGCGCGATCGACGCGCTCGTCGCGGGCTGCGAGATCGACAGCGCGAAGCTCGGCAACAAGCGCGTGATCAACCTGCCCGGCCTGTCGGTGTCGGTCGACGAGATGATCGAAGCGCTGCGCGAAGTCGCGGGCGACGACGTCGTGAAGCTGATCCGCCATGCGCCCGACGAGCGCGTCGAGAAGATCGTCGGCAGCTGGCCGGGCCGCTGGGACACGACGCGTGCGGAAGCGCTCGGGCTGAAGGGCGACACGTCGTTCGCGGACGTGATCCGCAGCTATATCGCCGACGAACGGCGCTGATTCACGCGCCGCGGCGCGTCGGCGGATGCGTGCTCGCCCGGGGCACGCACACATCGTCGTCGGGCCGCGTCAGCGCGGCCTGGCGGATTCCTCGATGCCCGGCGACACGCGCTTCGCGCCGCCCGGCCGGTTCGCCGAACCGGCCGCCCACTGCCACGCCAGCAAGCCCGGCAGATAGAACAGCAGATCGCGCACGCGGCGGGCGCCGGCCAGCGCAAGACAGGTCGGCGCGTCGAACCCGAGCAGCCCGCCGATCAGCACGAACCCGCCCTCCTGCACGCCCAACCCACCCGGCATCAGGAACGCGATGCTGCTCACGAGCTGGATCAGCGCCTCGATCGCGAGCGCCTGCGCAAAGGTCGGATCGGCGCCGAGGAAGTAAAGCGCGAGCCAGATTTCCAGCGCATAACCCGCAAACTGCAGCGTCTGCCAGATCCCCAGATAGCGCACGACGATGCCGGTCTTTCTCCAGATCATCCGGATCGACTGATCGGTGCGTGCCGATTCGCCGACCAGCGCAACCACCTTGCCGCTCGTGATCCGGTTGACCGCGCGCATCGCGCGCTCGAACGGCCGCGCATGCTGCACCAGCGCGAACAGCAGCAGCACCGGCACCAGCGCGGCCATGCCGATGGCGAGGTGCGCGGCCACCTGCGCAGCGTCGGACGACACGTGTTCGAGCACATAGCCGATCGCGATCAGCGCGAACACCAGCTGGCTGATCAGCGTGAGCTGCATGTCGGCGACGAGGCTGGCCACGATGGTCGCCGGCCGCACGCCCGCCTGCCGCAGCAGCCCGAACGACACGATCTCGCCGCCGATCCGCGCGACCGGCAACAGCCCGTTGATCGATTCGCGGATCCACACGAGCTTCAGCATCGTCGCGAACGACGGGCGGCGCGGGCCGCGGATCAGCATCCGCCAGTCCCACGCATTCGCGAGCATCGGCAGGATGTGGGCCAGCGCGGCGACGAGCAGCCCGGCGCCGGCGATCCGCAGCCGGTGCAGGATCTCCAGCGGATGCTCGCGCCAGATCAGCCACACCGCGAGCGCCAGCCCGGCCAGCGCCGCCGCGCGTCCCGCATGTCGCAGCCGTGCGTCGTGACGCGCGGACACGCGTTGCGCGTCGGCTTTGGCGGTGTTCGTCTCCGTCATCATGATTCACCCGCCGGCGACAGCAAGCCTTCCCGGTCGACGCGAAAGCGCGTGCCGCGCCAGACGACGTGCGACGAGAAGAAGCTCGCCACGAAGACCATGAACTGCAGCAGATCGACGAACGGCAGCCAGAGGGCGCCGCGCAGGCCGGCGCCGGTCGCACGGCTCGTTTTCAGCATCAGCAGCGCCCGCGCGGCGAGCGCCGCGACCGTCAGCCAGCAGGCGGCCGGCGTACCGCCGGAGAACAGCACGGCCAGCAGCGCGAGCGGCACCGGGTGCATCAGCACCGACCCGGCATGACCGAGCCGGTCCGCCGCGCGAATCGTGCAACTCCAGCGCAATTCGTGCGCATACAACTTCGCGAACGTCTCTTCCACACAGGCATGCCCGACGACGAACGGCGGGATGACGACCTGCGCGCCCACCTGCCGCACCGCTTCGCCAAGCGCGTGATCCTCGGCCAGGTGATGCGCGAAACGCGCAAGCCCGCCGATGCGTTCGAGCGTCGCGCGCGTGATCGCAATCGTCTGTCCAAAGCATGGCCGTGCACGCCCGATGAAGAGCCCGGTAATCACGCCGGGCAGGAAATGGTAATTCGTCATCGCGACGGCGACGCCAGGCCAGAATCCCGGCGCCGCGACACCGCGATACACGCTCGTCACGATACCGACTTCCGGCTGCTGTAGCGCGCCGACGACCGCACGCAGATAATCGCGCCCGACCAGCACGTCGCTGTCGGCAAGACAAAGCACCGAATGCTCCGCATGTTCGAGCATGTTGACGAGATTCGCGACCTTGCGGTTCGGCCCGTACAGCCGCGCATCGGCGACGACCTTGATGTTCGCGTCCGGATAGCGCGCACGCAGCGTCTCGACGGCCGCGAGCGCCGCGTCGCCCGCATCGTGCACGCCGAACAGGTGCTGGACCGGCCCCGGATAATCCTGCACGAAGTAGCTTTCGAGATGCTGTACGAGATCCCATTCGTCGCCGTGCAGCGGCTTCGCGACGGTGACGCCCGGATAATCGCGCGGCACCGCCGCCGCCCGGGAAAAGAACCTGCCGACCAGCACGCTGGCCGTGACCGTGTAGGCAATGCCCAGCAACACGCCCAGCCCGCAGACGATCGACAGTGCCCCGGCCAGCGCGTGCAGCACATGCAGCAAAACCATGCTTCTCCCCAGTGGTGACCCGTACGACCGCAACCGGCCGCGCACGCGGGATCACCCGTGCACGCTGCCGTATCGATTCCCGTTGAGCCGGATATGAAGGACGACCAAGCGACGGTACGCGCAATCAGATGACACAACTATCGTGCGGCGATCGATTCCGGTCACGCGCACGTATCCGCACGCGACTGCGGCCCTGAACGCCGCATCGGCAAGCTTGCGGGCCGAAAGGATCGCAGTCGCAACCGCGACGACGATCCACACGCGAAATGTCATCGTCGTGAAAAGCGCTTCGGGTACGCGCAATGCAAGCAGCGAAACCGGCACGAAACACTGAACGAACATGCCGGTCAGCGCGGCGATCAGCAGGTGGGCGCGCCATCGCTCGATCGTCGAGGGTGCCATGAAGAATGAACCTCCCGTGCGGGCGACCCGGATCGATTTGAAATCGAACCGAAGGGGCGCGGATTCGGTCTCTCGCCGGCCGACCTCGCCCGCCTCGCCTGCTTTCCGCCCGACGCGCGCGTCGAACTGGCGCTCGGCGAATCAAGATCGGGCCCCGACAACGACGGCGATCGCCTGCCGCGCGACATGCTGTTCGAGGTGCGCGACGCGCAGAACCACGTCGTCGCATCTAACCTGCCGGCCGACGCCGCCGGCCTGCCCGATGCACGCGAACCGCGCGGCGCCCCTCGGACGATCGTCATCGGCGACACGCAATGGCGCACGCATACGCTGCGCGACAACCCGTCGGGGCGATGGATACGCGTGATGGAAACGCTCAACACGCGCAGCGATCTGGCGACTGGCATCGCACGCGGCATCGTCTTGCCGCTGATCGTCGCGCTGCCGGTGCTGGCGCTCCTCCTCTGGTACCTGATCGGACGCAGTCTCGCGCCGTTGAAGACGCTGTCGACGCTGATCGGCGCGCGCGATGCGCGATCGCTCGAACCGCTCGGCATCGCCACCGTGCCGGAGGAAGTGCGCACGCTGGTCGACGCGATCGACCGACTGCTGGCGAGGCTGCGGCAATCGATCGTGCGCGAGCGCGCGTTCATCGCGCAATACTTCGGCGGCACCGTGCAATTCGAGCCCGACATCGGCGGCCAAGGCCTTGGAGTCGTGGTCGCGCTGCCGTCGGCGAACGCGGCCGGATCGATGCCGCGCAGTGCGCCGGCCGACGAACACGACGATCGATCGCGCGCGATGCCGGTTGCTTAACGTTTCGTTAAGGATTCGCCCGTAGAATTCGCCGACATATATACGATTCCCGCCATTCGTCAGGAGTTTTCATGCGCACACCCGCCCGCTATGACGCAGTTGCACGCTTTCTTCACTGGCTGATCGTGGCGCTGGTCGTCGCGCAGTACGCGATCGGCTGGACGATGCCCGACGTGCATCGCGATACGCAACCGATCGGCCTGATCGCCGCGCACCTGATCGTGGGTACCGCGTTGCTCGCGGCGATGGCTTGCCGCGTGCTGTGGCGCGCGACGCATCGCCCGCCCGCAAGCGACCTGCCGCCCGCGATGCGCGCGCTGTCCGGCGTGACGCATTTCGCGATCTACGCGCTGCTGATCGCGGTGCCGCTGCTCGGCTGGATCAACGCATCGTCGCGCGCCTGGGCCGTGACGCTGGTCGGTGTCGTCCCGTTGCCGGCGCTGTCGGCGGTCGGCTCCGGAGTCGGTCACGCGATGGGCGACGTGCATGGCATCCTCGCATGGGTACTGTTTGCCGGCATTTGCCTGCACGTGGCAGCCGCGCTGGCACACCGCTTCGTGCTGCGCGATCAGGTCGTGCAGCGCATGATGCCGTGGTGATAGCCTCCCCCTGTTTCAGTGCATCATCGCCGGCATGAACCGGATTGTTCCAGTTTTCTATATCATCTGCATTCCTGTTCATCGTCCTATAAACCTGCCCACCCATCGGGATCGGTTGGCGAGATGATCGCGACGCCGCGCGAAGCGGCGTGCGATGAGCGGCATGGCAGCCGGCGCCCTTCGGCCAGGTCGAGCGGCGCGACGGGCGCGCGGATTGCCGTACCGCGAACACGGCGGCCAGAAACCACACACGTACATATCGACACCTAGTTGCTGGTTTGAGCAGGCATACCGGGGGCCGGCGCATGCATGGCGGCGGCCGCCTGCCGGGCCCGATCCTGCTCGGCGAGCTTCGCTTCCGCGGCCTGGATGTCCGCCGGATACTCGCCGTCATCTCCCTTCGCCGGGTCATACCCGGCCGCTTCCAGACGCATCAGCTCGTCGCGAACCTGCGCACGCGTCAACGGTGCAGCCGATTGCGCGAATGCCGACTGACCGACGATCATTCCGATCATTGTCAGTACTGCGATATATGTCTTCATCATCGACTCCTTCAATGTTCCGTATCGATCAACCGTTGTGAATGCCGAACCTGCGGATGCAGGCCGGTTTGTCAGCTTCCGAAATAGATCGTGCAGAAGCTCGCGGGGCCGACGCACGCGGCCGGGCGCTGGCGCGGCGACATCGCCGCCGGTTTGCCGGCTTCCGATGAAACGGCCGGATCGCTGCCGACCGCCGTGCTGGACTGACGCTGCGGCATCTGTTCGACCTGCCGCTGGAAGAGCGGGCTCACGTCCGGATACGACGTATCGGTCACGAAGCGCAGCCCGTTGTTTTCGGCGTCGATCAGTTCCTGCCTGACCTGCGCGCGCGTGAGCGCCTGTGCCGACGCTTGCGTCGCGACACCCGCGACAGACATCGCCACCACCGTGGCGGCCACCAGCCAATGCTTGTTCATGGTTTACTCCTTCTGAAGTCAACGAGACGATGTGCTACACCCGTATGACGACGGAGGGGGTTCGTTTATTCCCGCGCGTTGTGGCTCGCGCCGCTTGCGGCGACCGGTCATCGAACTGTCATTCTTTCGTCAGACGGCGTAATCTGACGTAACGCAGCGCCCGTCGCGCTTCGTGCAGACTGACGACACCTGATACGGCTCGCCCATCGATCGACCATGTCCGTCGCTTACGACTATGCAGCCGGCCTGCTCCGCAAGCTGTACGACCGCCATATCGACGGCGACGCGGTGCTCGATACGGCCGCGTTCCCGGATGCCGAGCGTTTCGTGCACGCATGGCCTGCGATTCGTGCGGAAGCGCTCGCCGTGGCCCGCGACATGCCGCGTATCCCGCGCTTCCACGAGATCATGCGCGAGCAGTACGACATCTCGGCCAACGATGCGCGCGACTGGCGAATGTTCATCATGCAGGCGTACGGCCAGCCGTTCCCGCGCAACCTGTCGCGCTGCCCGACCGTCGCGTCGATCGTCGCGGCGTCGCCGGACGTGCTGTCCGCATCGTTGTCGTTTCTCGCGCCGGGCAAGCACATCCCGCCGCATCGCGGGCCGTTTCGCGGCATCCTGCGCGGCTATCTCGTGCTGTCGATGCCGAAGCGCACGGACGGCACGCCGGCCGCCGTGCTGAAAGTGGATGGCCGCGAATACCGGCTCGACGAAGGCCGCTTCCTGCTGTGGGACGACACGTTCGTGCACGAGGCGTGGAACGACAGCGATAAAGTGCGGATCGTGCTGCTGCTCGATATCCGCCGGCGCGGGATGCCGCGCTTGCTCACGTGGCTGTCGAATGCGGTGATTGGTGTCGTGCGGCTCGGGATCCGGGTGCGGGGGCGGTCGATTCCGGTTTAGCGAACCGTTCGATCGCAATCACTCCTCGCGCGCGAGACGCGTCAGAACCTCTGCGAGCGCTTGAATCGCGGGTTGCGCGGCGCGCTGCACCGGATAGACGAGGTAATAGCCGAGACCGTTGCGCACCACATCGGGAAACGGTGCAACCAGCGTTCCGGCTTCCAGCCGATCGGCCGCCATGCGCGGATCGCCGATCGCGACGCCGTGCGCCTGGGCAGCCGCCGTCAATGTCAGCTCGAGCGTATCGAATACGAGGCCGGTGCCCGGGTCGATCCGCGTCGCGCCGACGGCATCCAGCCAGCATCGCCATTCGTCGCGATTGCGCGCGGGATGCAGCAGCGTCACATGCGCGAGATCGGCGATCGACTTCAGCGATGCACCGGTCTCGCGCGTGCACATCGGCGTGAGGCACTCGTCGAACAGCGGAATCGCCACCATTCCCGCCCAGCTTCCGGTGCCGCGCACGACAATTGCATCGAAATCGGCGTCGGCGAAATCGGGCATGTCGTCCGCCGACGTGTGAATACGCAGCTCGGTCCGCGGCAACGCATGATTGAGCGCCGAAAGCCGCGGCAACAGCCAGCGGATCGCGAACGTGGAAGGCAACAGCACCGTGAGGGTCGAGCTGCCGTGCGCATGGGCGTGCGCGTGCCGCGCGAGCTGCGTGAGTACGTCGACGGCTACCGTGAGCAACGCGCCGCCCTCCGTGGTCAGCGTCAACCCCGACGGACGGCGCACGAACAACGCACATCGGTAGTGCGCTTCCAGTTGCTGCACCTGCCGGCTCACGGCGCCCTGGGTCCGGCACAAATGCTCGGCTGCCCGGTTGAAGCTGCCGAGTTCGGCGGCGGCGACAAAGGCCTGGAACGCGGTCAGCGGCGGCAGCGCACGCGTGAGGTCCGCCAGCGGATATGCGCGGGCTGCATACCCGGGTTGCGGATTTTTCGTTTGTTCGGTCATCGCTGCATCGCTATCGTGGTTGAGCCGATCGCACTCGCGGTCGCGGATGGCTCTCGACAATCAGCGGAGAAATACCATGGTCTCGTCGTCCAACGCACTATACACGCGGCAGGTCGATACCTACCTGAAAACGCTCGAACGCGGCGACGTCGCCGCGATCTGTGCGCTGTTCACGCCCGATGCGCGGATATTCTCGCCGTTTCTCGGCTGGATGGCACCGCGGCCCTTCTTCGACAAGGTCGCGGCGGCATCCGGACAGAGCCGCATCACGCCGATCGACATCTGCGTCAGCGCGACCGGCGCACGTCGGGCCACCGGCTATTTCGTCTACGACTGGGCGCTGAAGGACGGCTCCGCGGTGCAATTCGAGTGCGTCGACGTGTTCGAATTCGACGACGACGCGCGCATCGAGCGCATGATCATCGTCTACGATACGCATCCGATCCGCAGCACGGTCGGCGACAAGTACGCGTAAGCGCAGACGTGCCGACACGTACCGATACGCACCGCCGTCTGCTGCACCGCAATGCCGCAAACCACGAAACGGATCGCCTACACTACAGAACCGACGATGCCGCCCACGCCCCGCACGGCTCCCTTCCGGTTACCCGCCATGGCTCATCTCTTCTTCGCCGCGTCGATTCAGCGGCATATCGAAACGCCCGAGCGCGACGTCGATGCGCGTTCGGTCGGCGAAGCGTTCGAAGCCGTGTTCGGCGAGCAGCCGCGACTGCGCGGCTACATCGTCGACGACCAGGGCGCGCTGCGAAAGCATCTCGCCGTGTTTATCGACGGCCGGCCGATACGCGACCGCGAACATCTGTCGGATGCGCTCGGCGACGCGAGCCGCGTATATGTCGTGCAGGCGTTGTCGGGCGGCTGAGGGTCGTACCCGCCAGCGAACGATGTATGGAACCCGGGACAAGCGCTGAAGCGCCGACACGGATCGACAGGAGACACTCGACATGAATGACCGATTGCTTGTCGCCACCCGCAAGGGCCTGTTCGTTCTTCATTCCGACAAGAACGGCGGCTGGACGCTCGGCGAACCGCATTTCGTCGGCGAACCGGTCAGCATGGCACTCGCCGACCCGCGCGACGGAACGCTGTACGCCGCGCTCAACCTCGGCCATTTCGGCGTGAAGCTGCATCGCAGGCGAGCGGGCGCCACCGACTGGGAAGAATGCGCAGTCCCCGTTTATCCGCCGCAGCCTGCCGACGAACCGCCCGCCAGCGCCGTCGCACGTGCAGGCACGGGCGACGCTGACGACGAGCCCCCCATCCCGCCGCAGCCGCCCTGGACGCTTCAGCAGATCTGGTCGCTCGAAGCCGGCGGCATCGACGAGCCGGGCGTACTGTGGGCCGGCACGATACCCGGCGGGCTGTTCCGCTCAGACGATTACGGCGACTCGTGGGTGCTCAACCGCCCGCTGTGGGATCGCCCTGAACGCGCAGAGTGGGGCGGCGGCGGGTACGACGCGCCGGGCATCCATTCGGTGATGGTCGATCCGCGCGACAGCCGGCACGTAACGGTTGGCATCTCGTGCGGCGGCGTCTGGCAGACCGCCGACGGCGGCGCGACCTGGCGCGTGACCGCCGACGGCATGGAAGCCGACTACATGCCGCCCGAACGGCGCGGCGAGCCCAACGTGCAGGATCCGCACCGCGTCGTGCAGTGCGCGGCCGACCCGGACGTGCTGTGGACGCAGCATCACTGCGCGATCTTCCGCTCGACCGACGGCGCCGAGCACTGGCGGCGGATCGAGGCGCAGCCTTCGAGCTTCGGCTTCGCGGTCGCCGTGCATCCGGACGAACCGGACACGGCGTGGTTCGTGCCGGCCGTGAAGGATGCCTGCCGGATTCCGGTGAACGGCCGGTTCGTCGTCACGCGCACGCGCGACGGCGGCCGCAGTTTCGAGAGTCTGTCGAACGGCTTGCCGGCCGCGCCCGCGTACGACCTCGTGTACCGGCACGGGCTCGCGGTGGACGATTCCGGCACGCGCCTCGCGATGGCGTCGACGACCGGCGGGTTATGGACGTCCGGCGACGGCGGTGAAAACTGGCAGATGGTGTCGGCACATTTGCCGCCGGTATATTGCGTCAGGTTCGGGTGACGGCGTAAGGCGGCAACCGGAGCCCGACACGTCCGGGTTCCCGGTCACTCGCCGGATCGCGCGTCGATAGGCTCGTCGGCGCGGCGGTCGCCCGGCGCCATCCGCGCCACCGCCGCACGCGTGTGCGCGATTTCCGCTTCGAGCCAGTCGAGAAACCGCCTGACCTGCGGCTCGCGTTCCCGCCCGGGCCGGCACAGCGCGACGAAGCGTGCACCGTCGAGCCGCACCGACGGCTCGATCGGCATCAACGCACCACGCTCGACGTGCTCGGCGACCAGCACCGAACTCAACAACGCGACGCCCTGCCCGTGCAACACGGCCTGCAACGCGTACTGCTCGTCGTCGTAATGCCGGAACACCGCGCGCTCGAGCCACGCGTCGCGACTGGCCGCGCGACACCACGACGCCCAGTCGATCGACACCGGCAGCAGCGTATCCCACACGGTCTCGATCAAATCGAGACGCTCGTCCGAACGATGCGCATCGAACCCGGCAGCCGCATACGCGCCGAAATACTCGTCGATCAGCGCGATCTCGTGCAGCGCCGGGAACGTGCGCGACGTCGCGCGAATCGCGAGATCGATCCGCGCGTCGCGTTCGAGATCGGCGAGCGCGTTGCCGGTTTCGACCTTGATGTTCAACTGCGGATCGACGCGGCGGAACCGGCCGAGGCGCGGAATCAGCCACATCGCGGCAAATGCGGGCGTGGTGGTCAGCACGAGCGTGCGCTCGTCGGCCGCTTCGGGCCGTACCGCGTCGAGCCCGCGGCTCAGCGCAAGCAATGCATCGTGACTCGCGCGAAACAGCCGCTCGCCCTCCGCCGTGAGCCGCACGCCGCTCGCGCCGCGCTCGAACAGCAGCACGCCGAGCCGGCTTTCGAGCGACTTGATCTGGTGCGACACGGCGGCCGGCGTCACGGACAGTTCGTCCGCGGCGGCCTTGAACGTGCCGAGCCGCGCCGACGACTCGAATACACGCAATGCGGTCAGGGGAATTTTCGAGAACACGGGGCCTCGCGGGCCGGATGCGGCCGGGTTGAATTCGATTCAATCGGGGTGAGATTAGGTGAATTGAAGCAGGCGCGCAACGCGAATAGCCTTGCGGGACGTCGCGGCACGGTGCCGCGGCGGTTGCCGTCGAACCGGGGAAACAACGTGCAAGGCCTACCGCGCAGGATCACGCAGGCGGTGCTCTACGAAACGATCGCCATCTCCTGCATCTCGCCCGCGATCGCGGCGATCTTCAAGCAGGATCTCGTCTATTCGGGCGCGCTGTCGGCGACGATGTCGGCGATCGCGCTGCTGTGGAACATGATCTTCAACGCGCTGTTCGAGCGCTGGGAAGCGTCGCGCCGGCAGCCGACGCGCACGCTCGGACGGCGGATCCTGCACGCCACGGGATTCGAAGGCGGGCTGATCTTCATGCTCGTGCCCGTCGTGTCGTGGTGGCTCGACATCTCGTGGTTCGACGCGTTCGTCGTCGATATCGGGCTGTTCGCGTTCTTCTTCTGCTATGCGTTCGTGTTCCAGTGGGCGTTCGATCGCGTGTTCGACGTGCCGGCGGCGACGAAGGGATCGTGAATCGAACGTCTATCATTGCAAGACGGCGGCGGAAGTATGCCCTGACGCCGCCTCACTTCACGAGGCGCCTTACATATCGGCACAACAATTTCCGGGGCAGCCAGGAAGCAACGTTATCTCAGCCCGCTTCGCATTTTCACTGTCTTGAATACTCATACGCTTATAGACATAACTATGAATAGCATAGCGCTCCTGTTCTAACCCGAAATGCCGTAACAGACGATGAGTGACCTCGGCACGCCTGGCAGACAATTCTTCAGGATCGGTTTCCGTGGACTCCGCTACGCCGCTCACGGCTACTCCTTCACGAAGCGGAAATCTTGACAACATATCCGATACCCAGCCTCTCAGCTTCTCCGCTTGCTCCGTGCTCACCGACACAGAATTATTCTCAAACATAAGGTCATAATTCTGCCCCGGCAAATTCTCGGATCCATCACAAGCATACGAATTTGTGGACACCCACAGAAAAATCACACCTCTAATCAAGCCATACAACATATGCCGCAATACTGTCCGCATTTTTAATTGCCATCTTCGGGTTATCTTGCCCCCACTTCGGGAGAAATCGCGTGATGCCATATTTTGGATCGCCCGCTCCAAACGTATCCTTGAAATGAGTGCACTCGTGGATGATCGTCGACAACTTCGAGGTGGCCGCCCGACTTCGATCACGAATCGTACAGAATTCCTCGTGGATGCTTATCGTATGCGTTGCCGTGTCGGGACCACAGACGTGCGCGACAGTCCCGACACTCTTGTTGGTAGGCAAGCATCCAAGAGATCGATCCAGATCAGGATGAGCCCTCATAAAATTCGCAGGGCCTAGTGATCGCATGACTGCCAGAGTAGCAGTCAGTCCGGTGATAAGGCTGAGACGAATCCCGTCGTCATTCGCGCCGAACCACGTCCAGACTCGCGTACGTTCGTTCTGCGACCACTCTGCCAGTCTTTTGAGTCGCTCCTCCACAAGGTCCGCTCCTTCATCGCGAAGTTGCATCACCAGATTTCTAAACTCTGCGTCGCTCATGGTCGGGCAGATGGGTGGTCCGTTGAGCGTCAGTAGAACTTTCAGCTTCGAACCCTGCGTAGTGTTCGTCACTGCCGAATCGTGGACGCAAACATATTCGTTACAAGGCATCGTTATTGTTCTCCACCACCTCAAGCCTGAGTTTTTCGGCGCGACGTGTCGTTACACGCTGAGTGTTCCCTTCGAAATCCGTGACACCACTGAAGATTCGACCTGATGTTGTGTGTATGCGGTATCGGACACGCGCAAGCGGCCGACCACTTTTCTCATCGCACAAAACATACTGTTCGTCATGTTCGTCGTTGGTTGCCGAAGTCGAATGAGCATGATTTCGGCCCAGCCCCACCGGGGCTCCAGCCGGCTGATCGCTGACGATCATGCGCATCCCCCGCTCGGCATAAAAGACCGGCGATGGATTGCACCCGCAAACATTGATATCGCCGCTCAGCGCCCACGGCTGACCATTGGGCGCTGAGCCAGGCAAACGTGGACCTTCCGGCGCGACATACCCTTCCTGCTCGCAAGCGGCGCAATAGGTCTTCATATAGAGCGTCGCGATATGCACTCGCGGCGGCGGATTGGAACAGGTGACATTCGGCAGCCCTTCGATGATCGTCGCGCTGCCACCGCGATCCCCTTGTGCGAGAAAGTAGCGGATCATGCGACCTCGCCTCGACGCACAGCGCCCGGTTGCTTCACCACCCTGAGCCAGCTACCCGACGCCAGCCTTTCTCGCTCCGGGATGCCGGTGATGACATCACCGTTATCGAGTTCGCTGCCGACAGACACGAGCCGTTTGAAATCGCCGTAATCGGCCAGGTTAAAGTCACCGACGATCCAGGCTGCGTCCGCAATAGCAGCCTCACCGCCATCCTCGTAAGCAACGACGTTGCTCGCGCAAGCGACCGCTGGCCCGACAATCGTCGGCCCGCTGCTGGTCCGGGCGTTCCACCCGCCCCGCTCGGTAAACCAGCCGCTGGTGGCAAACAAATGGTTGGGTGATTTTTTCTGGTGCGGCATCCTGACTCCCCTTCGTGAGATTGGTGCGAATGACACACACCAAAATGCGCGATCCGAAAGGGACTTTCAATCATACGAATTCGAAATTCGTATAACTAATTTTTATTATATTTCTTTATCTCAATTTTTTATCGATCGCCCGGGACACCGCTCGAGTCGATCTCAGGCAGTCAGCTATGACGATAATCCAGTATTCGGCCAACTGCGGGAAATACGCTGACACTCACCGGACAAGCCTGAAGATCGCCCCCGAACACCGGGTATCTACCCTGTCGTTCGGGGGCGTACGACCACCGTCAAACCTCAAACAAAAGTGGCAAAGGCCTGAAAACTCCGCTCAATGCACGCCGAGATAAGCCTTCACCGCCGGCAGCCCCGGCTTCCCGTCGAGCGTCGTCACGCCCGCGAGCCACTTGTCGAGCGCCTGCGGGTTCGCCTTCAGCCACTCGGCCGCCGCCTTGTTCGGTTCGACCTTGTTCATGATCGGCACCATCACGTGGTTCTCGATCGTCGTCGAGAACTGCAGGTTCGACACGAACTTCGCGACGTTCGGGCAGCGCTGCGCGTAGTCGGGCGGCGTTGCCGTCAGCACCTTCGCCTCGCCGTAGTTCGGGCCGAATACGTCGTCGCCGCCGCTCAGGTAGTCGATCTTCATCTGCACGTTCATCGGATGCGGTTCCCAGCCGAGGAACACGATCCACTGCTTGTCGCGAATCGCGCGGTTCACCTCGACCAGCATCCCCGCCTCGCTCGACTCGACCATCTTGAACTTGCCGAGGCCGAACTGGTTGCCGTCGATCATCTTCTTGATCAGCAGGTTGCCGTCATTGCCCGGCTCGATCCCGTAGATCTTGCCGTTCAGCTTGTCCGCGTACTTCTGGATGTCCGCGAACGACTTCAGGCCGCCCTGGTACACGTAGTCGGGCACCGCGAGCGTGTATTTCGCGCCGGTCAGGTTCGGCGTCGAGAGCACCTTGATCGTGCCGGCCTTCGTGAACGGCTGGATGATCGGGTCCATCGTCGGCGACCAGTAGCCGAGGAACACGTCGATCTGCTTGCTCTTGATCCCGGCAAACGTGATCGGCACCGATGCGATCGTCTTCGTCGGGCTGTAGCCGAGCCCCTGCAGCATCGTCGATGCAAGGCCCGTGGTCGCCGCGATGTCGGACCAGCCGACGTCCGCGAAGCGCACGTTCTTGCACACGGGCGGATCGGCCGCATAAACGGCCGACATCGGCGCGGTTATTCCGATCCCGCACACCGCTGCGATCAATAGGCGCTTCATCTTTCTTCTCCTCAAAGTGATGTCGTTTGCATGAATGCGGGATCTCTTATTGAAACCGCGCGCCGCGATCCCGGCGACGTCGCGGACCGTACAGACAGTCAGCGCCCCGGCAACCTGCGCTCGTAGCTCGGCGCATGGCCGAACTGCGCGCGGTACGCCTTGCTGAAATGACACGGCGAATGAAAACCGCAGACCGTCGTCACGCGCGCGATCGACGCGTCGGTCGTGCGCAGCAGGTCGCGTGCGCGTTTCAGGCGCAGCGTCAGGTAATAGTGGGTCGGCGACACGTTCAGGTACACCTTGAACATGCGCTGCAGGTGCCGCTGCGACAATCGCACGAGCCGCGCGAGCTCCTCGAGCGACAGCGGCTCCTCGATGTTCGCCTCCATCAGCCGCACGACCTCGATCAGCTCCGCACGCGAGAAGCCGACGCGCGCATCGACGGGAATCGGCTGCGTGTCGGTCGAGCTGCGGATGCGCTCCAGGATGAACTGCTCCGACACCTGCGCGGCAAGCTGCTGGCCGAACCGCATGCCGACGAGGTTCAGCATCAGGTCGAGCGGCGCGGTGCCGCCCGTGCAGGTCAGCCGGTCGCGGTCGACGACGAACAGCTCGTCGGCGAAGCCGACCTGCGGAAACTCGGAATGCAGCGCGGACAGGTTCTCCCAGTGCACGGTGCAGCGATAGCCGTCGAGCAGCCCGCTCGACATCAGCGCATACGCGCCCGTGCAGATGCCGCCGAGCGGCAGCCCGCGTTCGGCGAGCGCCGCGAGCGTATCGCGCGCGCCCTCGTCGACCACGTCGCGGATGCGGATGCCGCCGCACACGATCATCACGTCGGGCAGGTTCGTGTAGTCGAGCGCCTGCGTGGGCCGTACCGCAATGCCGTTGCTGGCATGCGCGGGGAAACCGTCGAGCGAGTAGATCGACCACTTGTAATGATCGGCGCGCCCGACGTAGTTCGCCATCCGAAGTACTTCGACCGCGCTCGAAAACGCGATCATCGAGAAGTTCGGCAGCGTCAGGAAGCCGAAATGGGCGAGGGACGAAACCGGTGAAACGCAGGCGGCGGGCGCGACAGCGGCGGCGGACGTCACATCGGACTCCTGGCGAACAGGTTACAAGCGGCCAGCCCCGCGGCAAACGCCGCGGAAGCGGTTATCGAATCAGGGAAGGCGGCCGGAAGACGGGTCGGCCGCCGGTCAGTCAGGCTTGCGCGGGTGCGACCTTCGCGCGAAAAAGCTGCTTGAGGCCCGAGAACAGCGGCGATTTCACGGCGCCGGGTGCACGGCCGAAGCTTTCGGTGATGCGGTCGAGAATGATCGCGAGCAGCACGACCGACAGACCGCTTTCGAAACCGAGGCCGATGTCGAGGCGCTGGATACTCGCGAGCACGTCGTTGCCGAGACCGCCCGCGCCGACCATCGACGCGATGATCACCATCGACAGCGCCATCATGATCGTCTGGTTCACGCCCTGCATGATCGACGGCAGCGCATTCGGGAACTGCACCTTGTACAGCAGTTGCCACGGCGTGCAGCCGAATGCCTGGCCGGCTTCGACGATCTCGCGGTTCACGTGGCGGATGCCGAGGCTCGTCAGGCGCACGGCAGGCGGCATCGCGAAGATCACCGTCGACAGGATCCCCGGCACGCGGCCGAGACCGAACAGCATCGCGGCCGGAATCAGGTAGACGAATGCGGGCATCGTCTGCATCAGGTCGAGAATCGGACGCACGATCGCGGCGACCCACTTGCTCTTCGCGGCCCAGATGCCGAGCGGGATGCCGAGCACGAGGCTGATGATCGTCGACGACAGCGTGAGGCCGAGCGTGATGATCGTCTGGTCCCAGAAGCCCGTCGCGAAGATCAGCAGCAGCGACGCGGTCGTGAACAGCGCGAAACGCCAGCCCACCCGCCATAGCCCGACGCCGATGAAGATCGCCATCATCAGCCACATCGGGATCGCTTGCAGGCCGTGTTCGACGAGCGCCGCGAGGCCCTCGATCGCCTGGCCGATCGCGTCGAATGTCTTGGCGTCATGGTCGAGCAGGTAGTGAACGGACTGGTCGACCCAGGTACCGAGCGGAATCATTTCAGACATGGGAACCTCGCGAACGCGTGATGGCTTTCAGGATGAGTGCGCGGTCGACCGAGCCGCAGTAGCAGCCGTCGTCGTCGACGACGGGCAGTGCGTTCGGGCTCGCCACCACGCGGGCGACAACGTGATCGAGCGTCGCGTCGCGGCGAATGCTTTCGATCGGACGGACGGACGGCGACGCATCGCCGATCGCGTCGCGCGTGACGAAGCCGCGGATCTTGCGTTGGGCGTCGAGCACGAACGCGTATTCGTCGTGGCCGTTCAGCGCCGCCGCGACGTTCGCGGCATCGCACTTCGACATGGTCGGCACGACACCCGTCTGCATCAGGTCGCCGGCGGTCAGGTAGCGGCTCGTGTCGATGCCGTCGAAGAACGCGCGCACGTAGTCGTCGGCCGGGTTCGCGATGATGTCCTGCGGCGTGCCGACCTGCACGAGCCTGCCGCCTTCCATGATCGCGATGCGGCTGCCGATGCGCAGCGCTTCCTCGAGATCGTGCGACACGAACATGATCGTGCGGCGCTGCTCCTTCTGGAGCTGCAGCAGCACGTCCTGCATTTCCCTGCGCTTGAGCGGATCGAGCGCGGAAAACGCCTCGTCCATGATCATCAGCGACGGGTTCACGGCCAGCGCGCGTGCGAGGCCGACACGCTGCTGCATCCCGCCCGACAGCTCGGACGGCAGCTTGTGCGAGAACGGCGCGAGGCCGACCTGCTCGAGCACTTCCATCGCACGGCGCTCGCGTTCCTTCTTGCCGACGCCCGCGACCTCGAGGCCGAACGCGGCGTTCGACACCACGGTGCGTTGCGGCATCAGCGCGAACGACTGGAACACCATGCTCATGTCCTTGCGGCGCAGTGCGGTGAGCGCCGAGCGGCGTGCCGACGCGACGTCGAGCCCGTCGATCAGCACCTTGCCGGCGCTCGGATCGACCAGCCGGTTCACGAGGCGGATCAGCGTGGATTTGCCGGAGCCGGACAGGCCCATCAGCACGAAAATTTCGCCTTCCTGCACATCGAAGGAGACGTTGTGTACGCCGACGACCTGACCGGTGCGCTTGAGCACTTCGTCCTTCGTCGCGCCGGCGGCGAGCATGTCGAGCGCCTGCTTCGGGTTGTTTCCAAACACCTTGCACAGACCTTCGACTACGACCTTGGGGGCATCCATCGAAACCTTCTCCTCGTGTAGCGGGGACTCACGCGAGTCATAGCGTGCCTACATAGTTGCTAGAAAAAACCCCGGCCTGCCGACGAATTACGACAAACGCTTGCGCAAATACGACACGGCCTCCAGCCCCGCCAGGCGGGCCGCTGCACGCGGCGCCCCCCGATTGCGGCAGCGCAATACGCGCACACCCAACAACGACGGGCATCGCACGCGGGACTTGTGCGCAGCAGCGCGGCGCGAATCGCATGTTTTTTCGCGCCAATCCGCATCGGGCGCGCGTCGTTTTGCGACAATTTCACGTCCGATCAGCCGGCGTCGCGACTGTCGTCAGATCAATGCATCGCGGCGGCCGTCTCGCCGTGCCTGTCGCCCCCCCGCAAAAAGCATGACCGTACAGAAAAAACCGTGCCGCGCGATCGTCATTAACGGAGATCAGGCACGCATCGGGGCCTGTCCGCAACCCAGAAAATCCCGCATGCCCGCTGTGATACATTGCCGGCAAACACGCCGATCGCGCTGTTGCCGCGCGCCTTGCGCACGGCGATCCGCCAACGGCACGCGCATGCCGGTTCGCCTGCCGGCCGTGCTGAACCCGCCTCGATCCGGTGCGAACCGCGAGCGAAGGACGATAACGATACGAGAGAGGGAGTAAGGCGTTGAACTGGGCATTCGCCGTAATCGGCTTCATCATAGGCGGCATCGCCGCATTGATCGGGGATTTCTCGGCCGCGAACGGCTCGCTGCTCGGCGCCGTCGTCGGATTCTGCATCGGTCACGCGCTGCGGCAACGCAAACCCAGGAACGGCGCCGCCGCGCCCGACGCGTTCGCGATGCCCGCGACGCCGCCACCCACGCCCGCGCCGCTCGTCGATCGTGTCGCGCGCCTCGAAGCGACCGTCGAAACGCTCACGCGCGAACTCGATTCGCTGCGTGGCCAGCTCGCCGGCGCGAAGGCCGATGCGGCCGCCGCCGGCAGTGCCGCACAAACGCCTTTGTCCGGCGCGGCCGGTGCCTCGTCCGTTCCGCCCTCACCCGCTGCTTCGGCAACGCCACCGCCTGTGCAACCCGCAATCGCAGCCGCCGCGCGCGCGGGCGCACCGGCATCGACATCGGTGCCGACGCCGGCCGCGGCACCGGCAACCGCAGCGCCCGCCCCCGTTCCCGCCGCCGCCCACGCAACGGCGAACGCACCCGCAACACCCGTCCGCCCCACCCCGCCCGCACCGCGCGAACCCGGCATCGCCGAACGTGCATTCAGCGCCGCGCGCGACTGGCTGCTCGGCGGCAATACGGTCGTGCGCGTCGGGATCGTCGTGCTGTTCTTCGGCGTCGCGTTCCTGCTCAAGTACGCGGCCGACAACAACATGCTGCCGATCGAATTCCGCCTCGCGGGCACCGCGCTCGCCGCGGCCGCGCTGCTCGCGATCGGCTGGCGCGTGCGCGGGCGCCGCGCCGCGTACGGCCTCGTGCTGCAAGGCGGCGGCATCGGCTTCCTGTACCTGACGATCTTCGCCGCGACCAAGCTTTATGCGCTGCTGCCCGTCGGCGCCGCGTTTCCGCTGATGGTTGCGGTCTGCGCGCTGAGCGCGTTCCTCGCGGTCAGGCAGAACGCGCTGCCGCTCGCGTTCATGGGCAGCGCGGGCGGCTTTCTCGCGCCGGTGCTGCTGTCGACCGGCCAGGGCAACCATGTCGCGCTGTTCAGCTACTACGCGCTGCTGAACGCGGGCATCTTCGCGATCGCGTGGTTCAAGGCATGGCGCCCGCTGAACCTGCTCGGCTTCGTGTTCACGTTCACGATCGGTTCGGCGTGGGGCGTGACGGCCTACCGCCCCGCGCTGTTCGCGAGCACCGAGCCGTTCCTGATCCTGTTCTTCCTGATGTATGTCGGCATCGCGCTGCTGTATGCGGTGAAACGCGAACTCGCGCTGCGGCACTACGTGGACGGCACGCTCGTGTTCGGCACGCCGATCGTCGCGACCGCGCTGCAGGCGTCGCTCGTGAAGGGCATGCCGTTCGGGCTCGCGTGGAGCGCCGTCGCGCTGTCGGCGTTCTACGTCGCGGTCGCCGCATGGCTCGCGCGACGCCGCGACCGCCTCGCGCTGCTGTTCGAGGCAATGCTCGCGCTCGCGGTGATCTTCGCGACGCTGGCCGTGCCGCTCGCGTTCTCGGGCCCGACGACGAGCGCCGCCTGGGCGATCGAGGGCGCGGCCGTCGTGTGGCTCGCGGTGCGCCAGAAGCGCCTGCTGCCGTTCGGCTTCGGCCTGCTGATGCAGGTCGCCGCGGCCGGCGCATTCTTCACGAGCCTGCTCGGGCCGGCCGACGCAACCGCGCTGCCGGTGCTCAACGGCCCGTATATCGCGATGCTGCTGATCGCGCTCGCCGGCCTGTTCACCGGCTGGTGGCTGCACGGGCGCGGCGAAGCGCGCGCGTGGCACGCGTGGATGCCCGAGATCGGCGCCGCGGCCGCGGCGTGGGGGCTGCTGTGGTGGGTGAGCGGCGGGCTGCACGAGATCCTCGTCTACGCGAGCCGTCACGTCGACCTGCATGCCGACCGCTTCGTCGTCGACGCAACCGCGCTGTTCGCGGCCGGCACCGCGTGGCTCGCGCACGTCGCGCGCCGCCGGCTGGCATGGCCGCTCGCCGAATGGCCCGCGCTCGCGCTGACGCCGGTGCTGGCACTGCTCGCGTTGCGCGCGTTCGATGCGTACGAAGCGCCGCTGTCAGGCCTCGGCGCGTTCGCGTGGCCCGCCGCCGTCGGCGCGGGTCTTGCGCTGCTGTGGCGCCAGTCGCGCGGACCGGCAAGCGCCGATGCCGCGCAGGGTGCGGCACCCGGCATCGGCCAAGCCACCGCCGCAGGCGTGATCGCGCCGCTGCATACGCTGATGTTCTGGACCCTGTGCGGGCTGCTGTCGCTCGAAGGCTTCTGGCGCCTGCGCGCATTCGTGCCGGAAGGCGCGTGGAGCTGGAGCGCCTGGGCCTACGGTTTCGGTGCGCTGCTCCTGCTCGTATCGGGCCCCGGCTCGCGCCTGCGCTGGCCCGTCGCCGCGTTCCCGCGCGCTTACCAGGTATGGGGCGCGGCGCCGCTCGCCGCGCTGCTGTGGCTGTGGAGCATCGCCAGCGTGACCAGCGACGGCGACGCATCGCCGCTCTTCTGGCTGCCGCTGCTCAATCCGCTCGACATCGCGCAGTTCCTGGTCTTCGTCGCGTTCGCCGCGTGGCAGCGCCGCCTGAAGACGCTCGGCATCGCGTGGCATCCGCGCGTGGTCGACTATGTTGCGATCGCAACCGTATTCCTGTGGTTCAACGCGCTGATGCTGCGCACGCTGCATCACTGGGCCGGCGTGCCGTACGAGTTCGGTGCGATGGCCGAATCGACGCTCGTGCAGGCGTCGGTGTCCGTGTACTGGACGGTCTGCGCGCTCGCGACAACGATCTGGGCCACGCGCCGCGGGCTGCGCCCGCTGTGGTTCGTCGGCGCCGCGCTGCTCGCGCTCACGGTCGTCAAGCTGTTCCTGTTCGACCTGTCGCACGTGACCGGCATCGAGCGCATCGTGTCGTTCATCGGCATCGGCGTGCTGCTGCTGTTGATCGGCTATTTCTCGCCGCTGCCGCCGAAGGCCGCGCCCCACCAGGACGACCCGCAATGAAACGACTCGCGGCCCTGCTCGGACTGAGCCTGCTCGCGTCGTTCGCGGCCGCCGACGGCACGCCGGGCGGTGGCCGCGTCGCGCAGCGCTTCTCGCTCGACCTCGACGGCAGCGCCGCGTATTACCAGCTCACCGTGCCGCAGCCCGTGTATGCGGCCAGCCGGCGCGACGATCTCGGCGACGTGCGCATCTTCAACGGCGCGGGCGAGCCGGTTCCGTATTCGCTCGACGCACCCGCGTCGGCCGCGCCCGCCGTGCCGCCGTCGCGCACGCCGGTGCACTGGTTCCCGCTGCCGCCGGTGCGCGCCGATAACGGCAACGCGCCGCTCGGCGTGACGGTCGGCCCGGACGGCTCGCTGCGCGCAGCCGTCGCCACGCCGGCACCGGCACCGGCAAAGCGCGGCGCGGATCTCGTCGACCTGTCGCGTGCGAACGGCGACATCGATGCGCTGCTCGTGCACGTGGGCGACGACAGCTACCAGGGGCGTGTCGCCGTCGATGCCAGCGACGATCTGCGCAACTGGCGCTCGCTCGGCAGCACGCAGTTGCTGAAGGTCGGCCGCGGCGACGACATGCTGGTGCAGGAACGCATCGCACTCGAAGGTGCGGCGCCGCGCTACCTGCGGCTGGACTGGCTCGACGGTGCGCCCGCGATCGCGTCGATCGACGTCGAAACGCATCCGCGCGACGCGCGCGGGACGGACACCGCATCCGTGCCGCGCCAATGGCGCGACGCCGCGCACGTACGATCCGGCAGCGCACCCGGCGAGTATCTGTTCGACACCGACGGCGCGTATCCGGTCGACCGCGTGCGCATCGACCTGCCGCAGCCGAACACCGTCGCGCGCGCAACGCTGCAAAGCCGCGCCGACGCGCAAGCGCCGTGGCGCGACGTCGCGGGCGGCGTGCTGTTCCGGCTGCAGGGCAAGGCCGGCGAGCAGCGCAATCCGCCGCTCGAGTTCGCCTCGAATACGGATCGCGCGTGGCGGATCGTCGTCGACATGCGCAACGGCGGATTCGGCGCCGGCCAGCCGGCCGTCGCAATCGGCTGGCATCCGGCCGCGCTGACCTTCGTCGCGCGCGGCACGCCACCGTTTACGCTCGGCGTCGGCGATGCGGCGCTCGTGTCGTCGGCCGTCAGCCGCGATGCGCTGCTGGTCGGCATGGCGCCCGAAGTCCGGCCCGCGCGCGTCGGCACGGCGCTGCCGATATCGGCGGTCGCGCCGGCGGCGGCTGCCGATACGGACGCGAAGCGCCGCTACGTGCTGTGGGGCGCGCTGGTCGTCGCGGTCGGCGTGCTCGGCACGATTGCCTGGCGTCTCGCGAAAGGCGGCGAGTCGCGCAACCGCGACGAGTGACGCGACGCGCCCGCCGCGTGTCTTTATGCAGCGTTTATCCGGCACACCTGTTTCTTTCGACGGCCGCAACGCATCACTGCGACGAACCGTCGTGACGGCGTTCGGCTTCGCTCTTCGCTGGCCGACACCATCGCGCGCACGATCGTGCAGCATCCGTTTCCACTTGAACCATCTTATGAAGGTTCGCGTGAAGATCGCGGCAAAGCATAAACAGCGCGTAAACATCGGTTTCGCCGCGACGCGGCGGGGGGGTCTCATGGGCCGTACACGAGCGGAAGCGCCACACTCCGCTCACGCGACGTTTGCGCGGCAAAACCGGGGAAAAGAGCCCGTGCGCGGCGCTCAGCCGAACGTGTAGCGCCCATGCTGGCGCGGCCGCCAAGGCGACGAACGGCAGCTCGCGGCGCCGGCCGCGCGTCGCGCCGCCCATCCCGCGCCACGGCGCACGCGCAGGT